>CAZFWE010000080.1:0-7004 GCA_964522685.1 uncultured bacterium
TCAAAGAGGATACGCTCTCTTTAGTCCCTCATCCACAACTTTCGATCATATCTCACCTTGCGGCAGTCTATAACCTATTGCATTCCCTTGGATACTCATGTCTGTGTCCTCGTCCTAAACATCCTAAAGGAGATTCTGAACGACAGGAAGCGTTTAAAAAAAAATTAAAGAAATCCTCGAAGAGACGTCGGCTATCCATCCTGGGAAAAAAGTAGAACTTTGGTTTGAAGATGAAGCGCGGTTTGGGCAGAAAGGAACTTTAACTAGAGTATGGGCGTTGAAAGGATCTAGACCCCAGGCTATAGACAGATTATGGCTATGTGTATGTTTTGGCAGCGGCTTGTCCCAAAACCGGACAAGCAGAAGGAATTTTCTTTTCTAGCCTGGATACAGAGGTAATGAACGAGTTCTTACAGCAGTTAAGTCAGTCTATTGCTGCAGACAAACACATTCTATTGGTACTCGATCGAGCAGGGTACCACGTATCTAGAGGGCTAAAAGTGCCGGGGAATATATCGCTTTTGCATCTTCCTCCGTATAGCCCAGAACTGAATCCTATTGAAAACTTATGGCACTATTTACGGAGCCATTATTGGTCGAACCGATATTACACAGATATAAAAGCCCTAGAAGAAGAGGCACAAAGATCTTGGGAGGCTGTTTGCCTAGATTCTCAAAAAATCCAAACCGTTTGTAGGGTCCACTATGTTTAAAGACCGGAGATTAACTATAAACCGTATTATAGGAGAGATGCGTGGACCGTCCCTACCTTCTGTAGGGGCGGTCTTTAAAGATTCCCGATTATTAAAAACAGAGCCAACCCCTAATTGACCTTCAGGGTGTAGTATTTCTGGAAGTTCTGGTGCCGCACGATTAAGATCAGTGTCTTTGCAGAGCCCAAATTCTTCATCACCTCGTCGAATTCAGCGAGATTTTTAATCTTTTTCTGGTTATTCCAGTTGACTCCGGCGCTGGTGATGACACACCCGGGACGCAGTTGCGCGAGAGCGGCAGCCGAGCCGGGTTTGATTTTAGTAATGACAACGCCTTCGGTATCAGAGGGGATTCTGATCTTAGCGGCCATTTCTGCGGTGAGCGCTTCAACTTCAAGACCAAGCTTTTGGATAATTTCCGCTGTTGCAATGCTGTCTTCCACTTGCGAGCCCAAAGCAATCGTCAGATTCATCGGTTTATCAGTGCGGACGATCTTGAGCTTGATTTCGGTGGAAGGGGTCATTAGGGCGACGTCATTGCGGAATTTAGTGACGCTTTTTGCAGGGATTTCGTTGTAGGAGAGGATGATATCCCCTTGTTGGAGCCCGGCTTTATGAGCTGGGGAATCTTTGATGACCTCGGCAATGAGAATCCCTTCTTGTTTTTCAAGTCCCGCTGCATTGGCGATCTCTTTGTCGACCGGCTGTAGGACGATGCCGAGATAGGCTCGCCGCACGGCACCACCATCGATGATTTGATCGACGACGCTCTGAGCCATTTTACTGGGGATGGAAAGGCCGATGCCCATATAGCCGCCAGTTCGACTCATGATGGCTGTATTTACGCCGACAACCTCGGATTGGAGGTTGAGAAGAGGACCGCCTGAGTTGCCGGGATTGATGGCCGCATCCGTTTGAATGAAATCTTCGAAGGAGGCAATGCCGAGATCTTGGCGGCCTTTAGCGCTGACGACTCCAACGGTCAATGAAGCTTCCAGACCAAACGGATTGCCGATCGCAATAACCCACTCTCCAACTTGCACTTCATCGGAGTTGCCGAATTCCAGATAGGGAAGATTTTTTTCTTCGATTTTTAAAACGGCGAGGTCGGTGCGGGAATCGGTGCCCTTGACGGTGGCGGTGCATTCGCGCCCATCATTGAGAAGGACGGTGATTTTACTGGCGTCTTTAACGACGTGGTTATTGGTGACAATGTAGCCATCGGGACGGACTATAAATCCAGAGCCGCTCGCTATTTGTGTTTGCGGTTGCTGCTGGGGGAGTCCAAACGGGTTTTGACCGCCAAAAAATCGTCGGAAGAAATCATCTTGGAAGGGATCTAATTGCTGGTATTGGTTTTGCTCAGACTGCACTTCCACTTTAATGAAAACAGTAGTTGGCATCGCTTTTTTTGCAAGCTGCGTGAACGCTTTCGAGGTTTGTTCGAGTAGAGAAGCGCCGGTGTTGGCACCTGGACTTAAGCCTTTGTTGGTGTGTGGATTTACCTGTATGTTGGCGCCTAGATTGGTATCTGCCTTTACGCTCGAAGTAGGTACGCCGCCCATGATTAGGGTCGAAGCAAAAATTGTGAGTAATGTAAGCCAAAGATGCATAATTAGCCTCCGATGATGAAACTGCCACCATTATATTTCTGATCGGAAGATCGGTCAATCATTAAATTCGGTCGAGAAGGGCTTTGATGGGAAGAGCGGTCCGCTCTTCTTTTTTCGCGAGGTCTTCTCCCATGAACGAAACGACTGTGACTGCGTGCATTTTTAGGTTCTGGACGACGCTGGATGAGACTTGTTCTTTAGTCGCCGCGAGAATCTCATTGCGGAGCTTTTGACGGGCCTCAAAGGTTCGTCCTGAGCGGAGCCACGAGTAGGCGACAATAGCTCTTCCTCCCGGGGTGACGGGAGTGTCCATAGCGGCGATGAGGCCAATTTTTGCCTCTTCCAATTCTTGATCGGTAAAAGCGCCAGAGCCAATCCGGTCGATCGCTTTTGCAAATGATTCAAGGGTTTGGGCAAATTGGGGATCTCGGTAGGAGTAAAGATGGTAGTTGCCAGTAGTGGGAGCGTACGAGGCGCTGCTTCCATACGCACCCCCTTTTTCTCGAATTTCTTTATGGAGTACGACATTTTCAAGGAGCTGCGTGGAGATCATGAGCTCGGCGACTCCTAAGTCTTTGTAAGAGACAGTACGGAGGCCGAGGGCGGTAAAGGCGACGGGAGAGGGGATGAGTCGGATTTGAGACTCGATGGGTTTGAGTGGATAAGTTCCTTTCCAGGGCGCCGCTTGTTTTGTAGGTTTCCATGCGCTCAATTTGTAAAAGTTCGCTTTTTTGAGCGCTTCGTATTCCTCGTTAGCGCAGGAGAGGATGAGATGGGGTTTGCCACTGGAGACGAGCTTTTTGGCCAGTTCAGCAAGGCGTTTCATCCACTGCTCTTTATTCGTATCCTCGGAGATTTCTTTGATGAATTGATAATAGGGAAGACCGTGCCATTGGTTGTAGATGTAGGAAGCGGTGGAATAGCCGGAGAGGGAAAGTTGGGTGGCGTAGTTGAGCGCATTTCTGGTTAAATCGTGTTCGAGTTCGGTGGCATGCTGGCGGAGCCACTCGCGAAGTCTTTCGCGGTCGGTAAAATCGGGGCTGTAACTCAAGTCGTAAAGAAGTTGGAAGAACGGTTCTGCTTTTCTTTGGAGTGCTTTGCCCCGGAGGGAAAAGGCGGGAATGAGGATATCGGGATCGGAAGCGGAGACATGGAGAGAGAGGTGCGCGTCGATTTCACCGGTATGCGCTTGCATGAATTGGAGTGTTTCTTCGTAGTTTTTTCCGCCGCAGCCGACTTCCGTCCAGATTTTTGTGAGAAGCGAAAGGAGAGGCATATCTTCGGCTTCGATTTGGGGTAAATCGAAGAGCCAATCGGCATAGATGATTTGATTGGTGAAGCAGTTGTGGTGATAGATATCGAAATGTTCGGTTTCGGAATGGCTCAGGGGAAACTCTTTGGGTCTGGGAGGGATATCATCCAAAGAGACTTTGGGTAGGCAATCGATCGACTGGTGTTCGATCTCTTCTTGGTATTTCAAGAGAGCATCGGTCTCTTTGACAATCGCTTCTTTTTCACTCTCGGTCAGCCGTTCTTCGATTTTCCGCAGAAGAGCCTCTTCGTTTTCCTTTTCCCGCTTCTCAAGATCCGGGTCGGGGAGGAGAAGTTGAGTGAGGAAATGGCGGTTGTCGAGCAAGTATTTTCGGATTAGGCTCGGAAGATAATCTTTATCCTTGAGGCGATCTCGGAGTTCGGCGAATAGACTGTGGATGAGAAGGGCGTATTCAGTCTCGTTGCCATGCTGTTTTAGAAGAGCTGCGCGCATGAAGAGGGTGAGTCCAAAGGGGCCTCCTTCTCCTGCGATCTCGGTGCGCTGAAACTCGAGCTGGTGGAGCGCGGCTTCGATGAGGTCTTCCTCAATAGGCGACAAAGCAATGGTCTCGAGCGTTTTAAAGAGGAGCTTTTGAAGTTCTTCTTCGTTCGCTGCGTTGCAGCCGCGACAGATGATAGAGAAGGGGACTTCGCTCATTTCGATGTCGAGAGAGGAATCGACTTCTTTGCAAAATTCCGATTTCAAGAGGGCCATTTTCAGCGGCGAGGCGTCCGTTTCAAGAAGGATGCATTCGAGAAGACATAGGGCTAAGACGTCGCTCTGTTGCGACAGGTGCGCGGTGAGCCAGGAAAATCCGATTTGGGCTTTGTCTATGAGATTTTCGTTGGAGTCCGCCGGGTAAAAATCAACGGCCCGAATGGGATCTTTGAAACGGGGTTGCAGCGGCAGGGGATCTAGAAGGGAGGTTTTTTCCGCGTTTTTGAGGGCGTGCTTTGTGATGAAATCGAGGTGTTTGAGTAAAGGTAGGCTACCGTAGAAAAAAAAGAGACAGCGCGAAGGATGGTAATAGGCGCGGTGGAATTCGAGGAGTTCTTCATAGCTCAAGCTAGGGATCTCTTTAGGATCCCCTCCGGCGTTATAGGCGTATGGCAAATTGGGAAGGAGATGTTTTGCAATCGCTTGCCAGAGTCTCGATTCGCTGCAAGTCATGGCGCCTTTCATCTCGTTGTAGACGATGCCCTGGAATTGGAGCTTGCCTTCGGAAAATTCAAGGCGGTGTCCCTCCTGGAGAAAGCTCAATTTCTTAAGCTCTGGAAAAAAGACCGCGTCCAGGTAGACTTCCAAGAGATTGTAAAAGTCTTTTTCCACTTGTGAGCTGGCTGGGTAGCAGGTAAAGTCTTGGCCAGTCAATGCGTTCATGAACGTATTGAGACTTCTGCGGGTCATCGCAAAAAAAGGGTCTTTGATCGGAAATTTTTGGGAACCGCAAAGGACGGTATGCTCGAGGATGTGCGCTACTCCATTCGAGCTTGTGGGAAGAGTTTGGAACGAGAGGCAAAATAGGCTCTCGGGATCTTCATTGGCGATGTGGATGATCCGGGCGCCGGTCGGCAAATGGACGAGTTCGACAAGTGTGCTTTTAAGCTCTAGCAAAGGAAAGCATTTAGTGACTACGAAGTCTTTGTATGTTTGACCTACGGTATCAAGGGTTTTGTGCATAGCTATTGAGTGTAGCATAAAGGAGATTTTTCGAGCAGATTTTGGATTAGATTTCTGGTTTGGGGTGGGGCCAAAGGGGATTGGAGTCGTTTCATTTCCCGGATCATGAGTGCTTGTTGCGCTTTCGGGAGCTTTTCAAAATCGATGAAGGCCACACTGGCGATATAACTATGAGCAAGAATAGGGTTCACAGGACCGATCTTTAGAATCTCATCTACTATGAAGGCATACCCTTCTCCCATTGGATCATGATATTGGCCGAGGTTATTGATAAAGGCGCACAATACAGAGCGGATGTGATTCGGATTCTTTGCATCGTATCCTTCGACGGCCATGATCTTTTTTAAATCGGCCACCGTGCAACAAGAAGAGCTGGCTTGCGCTTTCAGCCAGTGGTTGAATAAGATCTTATCGTTGTGCCATCGGTTGTAAAATTCTGAAATTGCCTTCTCTTTTTCGGGAACTTTAAGATCAGTAAGGATTCTAAAAGCGGCAAAAGAAGTGTCAAAATTATCGGTCAAATGAGTTTGTTTATAGAGTTTGTTTGCATAGCTCGGATCGATATTCGCCAAGAGGCTTAAACAAGCATTGCGCAATTCTCTAATCTGCATCTGTTCAGAAGTAGGGGTATAAATGAGCGGTTCTGGATGATCGATGAGGAGTTGTTCCAGCTGAGATTTACAAGTACTTGCCAATTGTTTCGTGAAAGAGGCTTTTATTTTCTGCAGTTGAAGGAAATCGTAGTCATGAAATTTTTGAGAAATCGCTCGCAAGGAAGGGATCTGTAATAGTTGGGCTTTGGCGAGGGGGGATAATTTTTGGCTTTGAAGAGCCTTGACATAAGGTTGGAATAGAGAAGAGTTTTCAGCTGTTTTGATGGCGAGTAAAGAATAGTTTTGTCCCGCTTCCCATTGGCTGAATGGATCTGTAGCGTGGTTCATGAGACAGGCGAGATCTTCTTGCGTGTAATCGTATTGGAGAATTACAGGGGCGCTATAGCCGTGCATAAAAATAGGTATGAGCTCTTCATCCGCAAGAAGTTCAAAATGATGGTTTTTTTTCGAGAGGATGAAGTTTTCTTTTGGGTGAGCTACCGTCCCGTCTTTTCTCAAGAATTCGTAGCTGAACGGAATTAAAAGCGGCTCCTGAGCTTCTCTCGTTTCGGGATGAGGACAGTCTTGTGTGATAGAAAGCTGCAGCTTTTCCGGTAGATATTGAACGTTCACCTTAATTTGAGGAGTGCCTTGCTGATGGAACCATCGTTCAAACTGAGAGAGATTTTTCCCGGTATGTTCGATCAAAATTTCGTTGGCCGCACTGAGAAGTTCTCGGAAGGTCACAGCTTGGCCATCATATTTGCTGAAATAGAGGTTTTGCGCTTTCCTGAATCCGCCTGGAACCATCATGTCCATGTAGGTTTGGAGAGTGCGGAATACTTCCCTTCCTTTGATATAGGTCGTACTATCATAGATCGACGAAGGGGCAATATAAGACTGAACGATGAGGGGATGGCCCTTTCCCGAGGTCTCTTCGGGAAATTGGAATTCTCTTAAGGTCGTCACATTTTTGGGTCGGATGAATTCCGAACCGAAGAGCCATTCTCCAAAGAGAACGGCTCGAAAATCTGTAAAGGCCTCTTTGAGGGCCAGTTCAAACCAGTTTCGAATCGTGACTCGATTGCCTGAC
>CAZFWE010000081.1:0-6974 GCA_964522685.1 uncultured bacterium
GTATTTTCGAGAATAAGGAATCTAGATCCTCATTGTGTTCTCGTACAGGATTAGGTTGAGTCGGTTTATTAGGGGAAGTCTTTGGAGAAATCGGCAGATTTTCCTGCAATGCGTTATCATCATGGTTGACAGGCTTATTTGGTTCAGAAATATAGTGAAACTTGTTGATACAGCGAACCACTGCCACCGTCAGAATTGCCAAGAGAGGGAGAATCCCTGCAGACAGGATATAGGTTGCGATTTTTAAAGCAGTGA
This sequence comes from uncultured bacterium, assembly GCA_964522685.1. GTDB lineage: Bacteria > Chlamydiota > Chlamydiia > Chlamydiales > SM23-39 > CAITMJ01. The sequence continues at coordinate 256 of CAZFWE010000081.1, forward strand.
TACCCATAGATGTTTCATAAGTTTTGCGGATACAGCCTTTACTTCCCTCTACCACAACAACATCCTCTGATTTTCCGAGGATTGCGATTTCTTTAGGGGCGCCAAAAAGCTGAGTTAACGGACTTAAATAGGAAGCCGGAAGTTCAGTCAATGGATTCTCTGTTTTTACAGGAGTAAGAAAACCAACTCGATTTAACATAATTACCTCGTCGCTAGAATTGTAAATAGATTAAACAGGAACCCCCATTCAAAGCAATCTATTCTTGTTTTTGGTGATGAATTTTAATTCACATCAAAAGCAGAAGCTTTGTGGCTATCGGATCCTCGTAAATTAACCCTATCAAATTTTAAATCGGGGAAATAATAAACAAATATCCACTTAAATGCAATGCTCATACTTCATTCCAAAAAAGTTTTTACTGTCTCTGAAAATCAAGACTCTTGTATGATGGCCTGTTTGCAAATCGGAATCACTTATGGACAGCCTCTTAGCAACGAGATTTTCTACTGTAGAAACCAAACCTCTGACGGTTATTTTAATGGGACCACCTGGGGCCGGCAAGGGAACACACGCGGGGCTGTTAAGTGAATATTTACAACTCCCTCATATCTCGACGGGAGATCTATTCCGCGAACACATCCGAAACGAGACGCCCCTGGGCCTAAAAGCCAAAGAATTTATGGACAAAGGCAATTTGGTGCCAGATGAGCTTGTCCTTGATATGCTCTTCGACCGGATCGGGCGCCAAGACTGCAAAAACGGAGCCCTTCTCGATGGTTTTCCGCGGACAGTGGCCCAAGCTGAGGCGTTGGATGAAAGGCTGGATGGGTGCCATTTGATCTCCCTCTACTTTTCGATCCCCGATCAAATGCTGATTGAGAGGATCATAGGACGCATTGCATGTAGAAACTGCGGCCGACCCTACCATGTGAACTTCGACCCTCCTAAAGAGAAAGGCGTTTGCGATCATTGCAAAGGAACTCTTTATCAACGCGAGGACGATACCGAAGCGGTCGTGCGGAAAAGACTGGAAGTCTACTATCGAGAGACCCATTCGGTTATCGAATATTATGCGAAGAAAAAAGACTCTTTCCGGAAAATCGAAAGTGGTGGTGACAAAGAGGCGATTTTCGAAGAAATCATCAAGGCCATCGGCTAGCCGCTTCTAAAGCGGCAAAAACACCGAGCAAATTCCCTTGCAAGATGAACTCCGGGCCTAAAGCCCCGTGGATTGACAGGCTTGGACCGAGTTTCGAACTCGACCCAAGCGTTCAGATTTGAACTGCCCGACCCTAAAGGACCGGGTTTCTGGAGGCCTGATGAATTCTCAGCCTACCAAAGACCTAGGATTTTCCACCAGGCGCCTCCGATAACGACCCAAATTACAATATTGATAACACTGGCAATGGCTCCCATTTTCCACCAATCTCCCACTCCGACATAACCCGATGCGAAGAGGATCGGCGCAGGGCCGGAACCGTAATGCGTGAGCCCGCCGAAGAGGCTACTAAAAAAGCCTAAGATCAGAGCCGCGAGTTCGGGTGGGGTTCCAAGAGCGATTGAGACGATTAGAAGCGGGGCGTACATTGCGCCAATATGGGCGACGTTACTCGCAAAAAAATAATGGGAATAGAAGTAGATCAGGCTCACGATTAAAAAGCCGGTGATCCATTCAAACCCTGAGACGCGGCCGACGACCCATTCACTGAACCACGTAGTGAGGCCAAATTTATTCAAAAAACTGGCGAGAGTGACCAAGGTGGCGAACCAAATAAATGTATCCCAAGCGCCTTGCTCTTCAAGCACATCTTTCCAGCGCAAGATTCCAGTGCTGAGCATAATGACAAGTCCGATCATAGCAGCTACAGTCGCTTTCATGTTGATCATGGGTCCTAAAACCCAAAGAGTGATGAGGATTCCAAAAATTCCAAGCATGATCCATTCCTGGATTTTCATAGGCCCCATCTGAGTGAGTTTATCTTTTGCCATTTCCCTTGCGTGAGGCGTTTTGCGGATTGTCGGAGGGGCCAAACGATACATCACGTAAGGAACAATGATCAAGCTTAAGAGGCCGGGGACAATCGAAGCCATTATCCATCCAGCCCAGGTCAAATTTACACCGCTGTCTTTGGCGAAATGAGCGATTAAGGGATTTCCTGCCATCGAAGTCAAAAACATCGCGCTTGTGATCGCTGAGCCTTGGAAGGCGCAAAGGGTTAGGAAACCGCCCATCTGCGGATCATGGGATTTGCCGGTAAAGACATCGGCCAGAGATTTTAAAATCGGATAGATCACGCCGCCCGCTCTGGCCGTCACGCTTGGAATAGTCGGGGCTAAAAGCAAATCGGTGGCGACCAGGCCATACCCGAGTCCCAGGCTATTTTTCCCCACAAGACTCATCACTTGATAAGCCATCCGACTTCCAAGTCCTGTGGAGATGAATCCCCGGGCGACGAAAAAGGAAAAGACGACGAGCCAAACAATGTCGTTGCTGAATCCGGAAAAGGCATCTGCGAAAGTCAATGTATTCGTGAGAACCGCCACAGTCAAGCCGAAGACTGAAATGACAGCCATCGGAAAGGGCTTTAAGATGATCCCGATAATCGTAGAGACGAAAATTGCAAAGAGGCGCCAAGCCTGAGGATTGATCCCTTCCGGCTCGGGCAAAAAGGCGATGAGGCCGCCTACTGCTATTGTAAAGGCGAGAAACCAGAAATTCTTGTTTTTCTGCAAACGTTCCATCTTCTTACTGCGATATGTTTGAGAGCTTGCTCTGAACTCTTGCACGGAAAACCTCCTCATCGGGTAAAAGGAAATACTGTACCTGTTCAGCGATATTCTTTGCAGCTACAACTTGGATTGAACAATCTGTTCTGGACGATCTTTACCGACGTGTCCCAAGAATTGGGGTAGCTCCAATCCGGCCATAGAAGCCACATCATGAAGAGCTGGAAGAGACTTTACAAATTGACTAATGAAGTTCGAGGTAGAAGAACCTTTCGCGGGATCGCCGGTGGGATTACCGCTGTCCCAGACCGTGATTTTATCAATCTTGATATTCTTAATCGCTTCTACTTGGAGTTTGACGATCTCTTCCAGTTTTTCGATGAGAAGCATCATCGAGGCGCTTTTGGCATCGTCGCCGCAAGCTTCGAAGAGTTGCTTATAACCTTTCGCTTTCGCATCTAGCAGTTTTTGGATTCCTTCCGCTTCCGCTTGCTTAATCGCGAGGATCGCTTCTGCTTCACCCCGGGCAATCAAGACTTGTCTTTGCGCTTCCGCTTCAGCTTCGATTTGGATTTTCTTTTTCGCAATCTCCTGAGGAACGATTTGGTCAGTTTCAAGGAATTGCGCTTGCGCCAAGGCTCTCGCTCTTTGAATCTCCGCCTCAGCGTATTGTTTGGCGACTTGGCTGCGCCGAGCTGCTTCGGCTTCTTTTTCGGCTAAAGTTGCATTCGTGATCGCAATATGCGCTCTCGAATCATTTTCTCCTTTGACCGCCTCGGCATTGAAGGAGGCAACGGAGACTCTCCGGTCTCTTTCCGCTAAAGCCTTTCCGATATCCCCTTGCTTTTCTTGTTCGGCGACATCGACCTTGGCTTGGTTTACAGCCGTTGCCGAAGCCTTTTTTCCAATGCTCTCAATGTACTCCGATTCGTCGGTAATATCGGTGATATTGACGTTCAAAAGAGTCAGGCCGATCTTATGGAGCTCAGGTTCGATATTTTTCTTGATCGATTCCAAAAACCGTTCGCGATCCTGGTTGATCTCCTCGATGCGTAAAGAGGCAACAGTTAATCGCAATTGCCCAATGATGATCTCATTGGCCATCGATTCGATGCCTTTATTATCGAGGTCTAGTAAGCGAACGGCCGCGTTATTCATAATATCTGGAGTGATGCCAACAGCTACGGTAAAAGTACTGGGCACATTGACTCGGATATTTTGGTGAGAAAGGGCTCCTTTCAGAGGAACGTGGATATTGCGAGGAGTCAGGTCTAAGTAAGAGGAGCCTTGAATCAAAGGCCAAACGAATGTGCCGCCGCCATGATAGCATTGGACCGTTTTACTGCCTCCCATTCGTCCATAGACGACAAGGATCTTATTTGAGGGGCACCGGCGATAGAGTTTCGCAAGGAAAAACACGATCGAGAAGAAAAATAAAAGAAACACGATGACTGTAGAGCTTAAATAAGTAATATCCATAAAAACCTCATTTTACTGGGACAACAAGAACAGTTTTCTCATCTGCCTTTTTGATAATTCGCACATTTATAAATGAAGGAAGATCTTCGTAAGCAATTGCATCGATCTCATGGGTGAACTGATTCATCGAAACAGTGATTTTCCCCACTCCATCTTTTGGAATCCGCTGATAAATAATTGCCTCAAGCCCAACTGCGTCCTCGATGCGGAAGACCGTTCCCGAACTTCGCAGTTTCTTCGCTCCATGAAAAAGGAGCGCAGTAACAAGCATGGCTACAATTCCAAAAGAAGCAGAAATCCAAATCGTGTGAAATCCAGACAGGGCAAATTCCTTCTGGCAAGTAAGCCCGATCCACCCGAACATCATCAAAAACCCCGTCAACGCCTGTTTGGATAAAAATTTGAATTTGCCATCCATTTCTCCGCTATCTTCGAGGTCCTCAGCTATTGCTCCAAAAAGACTAAGAATGAATTGGATCGCAAACAAGCCGGAGCCTGCTAGCGCACAAAACCAATAAATCGAATCTTTCGGGAAGCTATCGCTAGTCATAGCTGGTTATCATCGCATGAAAGTGAATTTAGAAGAAGAACTAACCCTCCCATTGATTTTCAGACAAAACCAAGCTCACGAATTGTTGCTCTAGGGAGAGATTCAAGGCTGTGCCCGAAATCCAGTATCCCAACGACAAAAAATAATTTGAAAACACTCTTGCGCTGAAGTTGAATAGACCAATCATATCGCAAAACCATCTCTATGAACGTATCCCAAAATTCTTAATGATCGATCTTTATTTATATTGTGATTAATGGTATTTCATAAAACAAAAACAATTATATAACATATCTTGTTAAATAATATAATTATTTGATATAATTGCTTTATTAACAAAAACAGAAGAGGTAATTATGATTTCATTAGTCACCACAAAAACGAAAGATCTCCCGCGCCATTTAGCTTCCGCATCTAGAACGCTTGCAACCTCCTCTAATATTTCAAAAAAAATTCTTGTAATTACAGGCGGTATGGCTCAAATGGGTCCTGGATTTACTAGAAAGGCTCTTGATCGTGGTTATGAGGTCGTCAGCTGTTCGAGAAAGACTCCCTCAATTGAGAGGCAAGGGCCTGTCAAATGGGTTAAAATTGAAGGGCATGAGATTGAAAATACGCTTTTCTGGGATAACGTACTCCAGACTCATTGTTCAGAGGGCGATGAAGTTGTCATAGTGAACACCATCGGCGCAGCGGTTGCTCCAAAAAGATCGTCTTTAGAAAATATCAATGAAAAGCCTGTTATCGCAGCGCTAGCCGCTCTTAAAAAACAACGTGATCGTACAGGTCAAAGAGTCGCCATGGGTCATATTTCTAGTATTTGCGCAACTTATTTTCCCAAGGACAAATCACTCCAGACAAACTTTTGCTCTCAAAGTATCGAATATTGTTCCGGTCGTCAAAGAGTAGACCAAGCGCTTGACCAATCCGATATACCTACAACTATCGTTCGTCCGGGATTCGTTTTTACAGATCCAAGATCCGGAAGCATCATTGATACAGGCCATGCATATTCTCCGGAACAATTCGCTGCAATGCCTTTTCAACCAATCGTAGGTTCTGGACAACAAATTCAACAACCAGCTCATATGGATGATGTTATTGACGCCGTGTTGAATGGTTTAGAATCTGATGAAAATCATCTGGTGAACGCCGTCGGCCCAGAAGTCATGACACAAAAGGAGATGTTTAAATTTTTTACCGATCTAGCCGATAAAAGATTTAAACCTATTCACATCCCATTTGATCTGGCTCACACCGTTGCGAAACACGTTCCTAAAGGAAGAGTGGCTCCCTATTCGATCGGAATGTTCCGACATCTCGAACTCGAAGAGCATAAGACCCCCTTATGCAAGGAGAACTTTGAAAGCTTGGTTGGTAGACCGCTGACTTCGATGACCGATCTTTATTCTAATCTCGAAAGATCAACTGTTGTACTTCCTAAACCGCCCGTTCGTGAGCATGTTAAAGAAATCTGTAAGATCATCTGGAGCGATCCTGAGGCGAGAAAAGATTTTACCATGATGGCAGCTAAATACGGACTCCCCATGTGCATACAAGCTATTAAGGTTTTACTGACGTGAATTGTTGACCATAACCCAATCCTTTGTTATGATTTAGGCCGTAAAATTGGTATAGAGGTTCGATTATGGTCATCAGTAAGGTTATCACTAATTATTTAACTACTAGATTAGCAGCACCTCAAGCACACCGACCATGGGCCACTTCTCCCTTGGCGGTAATATGGAATAAAGCATTTTCACCAACAAGGGTTGTACAGCATTCTCTACGAGGACGGTATGAAGTGGCTTTTCTTTCACAAGAAGAGATGCAAAAATTAGCCGATCATAATTTTACTAAATTCCTGGAGGATTTTAAGCCAAAAACCCCGGATAAACAATAGGCAAGAAACCTCTTGACCAAACTACCATAAGAATATCAACACCTTGGGCACCCTCTTAG
>CAZFWE010000082.1:0-6908 GCA_964522685.1 uncultured bacterium
GGTGAGGTTCCTCTTTTTTTCCGCGCGCCTGGGCTTCATTCAACGCCGTTTTAAGAGCCTCTTCATCTCCTTGTGGAAGGGTAATACCTTCATCGATAAGCTGCTGTCGATAGAGTTCTCGAATCGATCGTTTAGCGCGGATGATTTTGTATTGAAGCGGTTGCGTATAGGAAGGTTCATCTCCTTCGTTATGACCGTATTTGCGATAGCAGTTCAAATCGATGAATGCATCGATCTGGAACGCAAGCCTAAATTCAATAGCGAGCCGCACAGCGAAGATACAGCTTTCAGGGTCCTCAGCGTTCACGTGGAATACAGGACATTCAAAGGTTTTGGAGATGTCTGTAGAATAACGAGTCGAGCGCCCTTCTTCGGGCAATGTCGTAAACCCAATTTGATTATTCACGACGATATGCAATGTGCCGCCAGTCGAATATCCAGGAAGGCGCATGAATTGCATCGCTACATAGATCACGCCCTGGCCTGCCAACGACGCATCGCCGTGGATTAGAATCGCCACTGTTTTCTTTCGCAGCTCATCGTTCATTAATACCTGGTTTGCCCGAGCGCTCCCCAAAACAACTGCGTTCACCGATTCAAGGGCCGAGGAATTGGCTGCGAGATAGAGAGAGACCGGCCGCTTCGAACGCGATAGAGTATTGGCTGAAAAGCCCCTGTGATACTTTACTTCGCCGGTTCCCTCCGTTGTAAAAGGCATGATCACGTCTTCAAATTCTTGAAACACCATCGAATAAGGCTTGTTCAAAATATGGGTTAGTACGTTCAAACGTCCCCGATGAGCCATTCCGATGTAAAAATCAGTGCAATTCAGCTCTGAACCTCTCTCGATCAGTTCCGCTAAAACCGGGATCAGAGTCTCCCCTCCTTCGAGGGAAAAACGGGTCTGGCCTACGTATTTCGTGTGCATAAACACTTCGAACATTTCCGCCTTATAAAGGAGATCGAACACAGACTTTTTTTCCTCTGGCGAGAGTTGGATAGACAATTTCGGTTCGATCCGATCCTGCAGCCACTTTTCCATCACCGGATTGTTGAGATGGCAGAATTCAAAGCCGATGCGAGAGCAATAGATTTCTGAAAGCGCCGCGATGATCTCGCGCAACTTCGCCTCCTTCTTTTCGCAAAAACCATACGAAGGGAACAATTCATCGAGCTCATTTTCTGAAAATCCAAGTCTTTCTAAAGAAAGTTCAGGCGCTTCGAGTGGATTTGGATCGATTGGATTCATCTTGACGAGGAGATAGCCATACCGTCGATACGCTCTAATAAGCTCGAGAATCCGGAATAATTTATCGGAAGGAGCTCCCTCTCTCCCTTTTTTTTGATAGAGCAGGCCTGCAAAATCTACCCCATCGAAAAACGCGCGCCAAGAAGAGTCTACACTCATCGGATCAGCGGCGTATTTTACATATAGCTCTTCAATTAGCTGGATATTGGCAAGTTGCGCATAATCGGGAAAATCAACCACGGAAATAATCTCTCATTTCCCGTTCCATAGCATCCTTCCCATTTCTGCTAAAAGAAAATTTTTCCAAAAAAAAACTTGTTCTTGTGTGGAATTGGAAAAATGAGGTAAAATTCCGCCTTCCCCCCTTTTTTTCAACTTTCCGTTGATTAAAAGATGGATTAAAAAAAATGTTTTTACATTATCGCTCAAATGCGGTAAGCAAAAGTCAAAAACCCAAAGAACGTATATGAAAAGCGAACGCCTAAAAAAACTTGAAACAGAGCTGGAAGACCTTGAGCAGTGGATGAACCTAGGCTTGGTCCCCAAAAAAGATGCAGAAAAACACAAAGAAGAGATCCGTTCGATCAAATCGAGGATCGACGAAGAAAAAGAACGCCTGCGCTTTATGAAAGAAAGCGGAGAGATGGAAGAATTCGTCACGCCGAAGCGAAATCCACAACGCCAAGCCTATTCGGAACCGCATACGCTACCCGATATGGAGATGGGAGACAACATGACCGACGCCGGGCTCGACATGGAGACGGAGAACTTCGATATGGAAACCATCACCGAAGACGAAACAGAAAGCGGCGGCGCCGGAACGGAAGAAGACGCGACGATTGCTGAAGAAGAAGACGATGAAGATCCATTCTCGGATAGAAACCGTTGGAAGCGCGGCGTTCTCGAAGATCCCGACGTCGATAACTGGTGAGCCAGTTACAAAACTCGGGCACCCAGCAAAATCGCCCTTTTGAGGCATTTTGTGCCCCTGCTTCCTCGCCTATCTTCTCGGATATAGTCTCGTCAGCGAGGCACGGGCAGCTACTGCTGCCCTCGCAAACCGCCCCAAAATCATCGATTTTTCTGGATACCGGAGTTTTGCAACCGGACCCGGTGATCTCCGTTTATTTTCATATCCCCTTCTGCAGTAAGAAATGCCCTTATTGCCATTTTTATGTGATCCCGGACCAAGTTCGGTATCACGAAATCTTGCGTGAAGGTCTTGTCCTCGAATGGGAACAGAAAAAACCTCTGATCGCTGAAAAAAATATCACTTCAATCTACTTCGGTGGCGGCACGCCGACTCTTTTCGGGGCTAACGCGATCGGCGAAGTAATCCGCCGCAGCCGCGAATCAGACCGTCCACTACCCGGTATAGAAGAGCCGGAGATCACTGTCGAGGCCAATCCAGAAGAAAGCACAGAAGAGCTTTTTTCCGCTTTAAAAAGCGTCGGGGTAAACCGAATCAGCCTCGGCGTTCAGTCGCTCGACGACCGCTCTCTTCAAATCTTAGAACGAACCCACAACGCCACAAAAGCCAAGGAAGCCATCTTCGCTGCAAAGGCTGCCGGCATTGAAAATATTTCCATCGATCTCATGTATGATTTGCCAGGCCAAACAGAAAGTTCGTGGGCTTATACGCTGGACCAACTGAAAGATTTGCCGATCAGCCATCTTTCGCTCTATAATTTGACCGTGGAGCCGCACACCTCCTTCCACAAGAGGAAAGTCGTCCAGCCGAAACCGGAAGAAAGCCTCCGCTTTTTACACCGCGCCCTCGAAACGCTCGACAAACTCAGGTTTGAGCGCTATGAGATTTCCGCTTTCGCCAAACCCGGCTCAGAGTCGCGCCACAACCTCGGCTACTGGACCTTCCGTCCTTTTTTAGGTCTAGGGCCCTCCGCGTTCAGCTACTGGGAAGGAGAGCGATTCCAAAACCTCCCCAATCTGCAGCGCTATTACAAAGCACTCAAGAACCGAGAGTCCCCGATTAGCTTCCGCGAAAAACTCTCCTATCCGGAGAATTTAAAAGAACAAATCGCCGTTCAGCTCCGCCTCAAAGAGGGCGCCTCCCTTCCAGAAATTCCCGAAGAACTAGCAAACTCGATCCATACACTTCTCGACCAAGGGCTTGTAGAAATGAACGGACCTCGCATCCGGCTGACGGAGCATGGCAAACTTTTCTACGATTCTGTAGCTTCAGAAATTATTTAATCAACGCCTACGACTTTTACTTGAAATTGGAGCGTTTTGCCGGCGAGAGGATGATTGAAATCGAGCGTTACTTTCTCTTCTTTAATCTCATGGACCCGAATCGGAAAAACGCCGCCTGAAGGATCTTGCACCCCGAGAACGGCTCCGACAAAGCGAAATTGATCCGGGACTGCTTCGAGATCGACTTCGCGGAATGCCTCCGGAACAACAAATCCGTACGCATCTTCAGGGTTAAGCGTAATTTTCTTCGTATCGCCGATCTTTAAACCTAGAAGTTCGCTTTCTAAAGCAGGGAATACCTGATTAGAACCGAGAACAAACATAAGAGGCTCTTCGCCGATATTCGTATCGACCTGCGTTCCATCCTCTAAAAAGACGGTATATTCCAATGAGATTTTTTTTTCTTTCTGTATCATGCAGATTTCTTGTTATGGTTTTTTTGTGTATAAATCTCATATCCAAAAAGAGAGGACTTTAGTCAACCGAAAAAATTTTCATGCTCTGGGCAAAGACCATGAACCTAATTTGGATTCACTGAAGTAATAAAAAAACAGCCGGCTCTTTTTCAAAACGAAATGGCGTTTGCTTCCATTTCGCAACTGATTGAGAAACAACTCGCTGGTCCGGAGTGGTTAGGCTAGCGGCCACGCAAAGGCGAGTGCTGGGATGGAGAACTGTGAGAAGAAGAGCCAGCATTTTGGCTGACCGGTAGGGGGCTTCGATAAAAATTTGCGTTTCTAACTTCGCCCGTTTTTCGAGATCGCGAATCGCTTGGTCGATCTGGGGATTTTCCCTCGGCAGGTAACCGTGGAAGGCGAATTTTTGCCCAGAAAAGCCAGAGAGCTGCAACGCGAAAATAATCGAGGACGGTCCTGCATACGTCTCCACGGCCACTCCCTTCGAGTTGGCGAGAGAGACAAGGTCGGTCCCGGGATCGGCTAAGCAGGGCAGCCCCGCATCGGAGATCAGCCCCCAAGTTTCCCCTTTTACAAGAGGCTCGATCAATTCGGCCAGCTCTTTCGTATGCTCATTGAGCAGCCGAAGCGGCATTGCCGCCATTTCCTCATGGGACAAGAACTTGCGCAAATAGCGCCTGCCCGATTTCTCGCTTTCGGCAATGAGTCCTTGGATCGAGCGAACTGCGCTGCCAACCCCTGCGGGTAAAAACTGCTCCAACAGCGCGTTTTCATCGAGCAGATTGGGGAGAAGGATTAATTTTCCTGGATGCAATTGTTCAACGGGCATACAACCTCGATCGGAAAAGATCGAGCAAAGCGCCATAGCAAGTCGAGCCCGTGCGCGATCGAAGTTCGATGTCAAAAAGAACCAGGAGCCCCCGCTTGAAATATGCAGCGCCTAATCTCTCTGTTTGCGAAGTCCGTTTTTCAAGGGTCTTCGGAAAGACTCTCGGAAGCGCTTTTGTCCACTCATCGCGAGAGGCGTTTTCTCGAAGAAGGCATGCGATTTTAAGGCCGAGTTGGAGCTGCGCGCGCAGTGCGGGAATGATCGCGTGGAATAGAGATTCGTCCGTCAGACCAGTCCCCTCCCAAATCCACTCTTCCGCCGTTTGCCAAATCGTAAACGTGCGGCTCGAAGACGCGATTTTTTCGACATCTGAACTCTCAATGCGAGCTCTTTCGCCAATGTAGCAAAGGAGCTTATCGACTTCTCTTTCCAAAACGCCGGGATCCATGTCGAGCCGTTCCAGAAGTGATCTAAGCGCACCCGACCCAAAAAGCTTGCCGGCGTTTTTTACTTTTGCGTCTAACTGCTGCTCGATCCGTTTTTCCTTTTCCCAGGGTTTTTCTGTGATCAGATCGAGAACCACCCCCTCTTTTTCGACAGCATCAGAGAGCGGTGATTTGGACTTAGCAGTCAAAATCAAATAGCCGAAAGTAGCTGGGAATAATTTGAGTAAGCGAGCTGCATCCGCTTTCCCAATTTTTTCTACATCCTCGACGACTGCGACTGGCTCTCCGCCAAAAAGGCTCGAAGACTGTAGGTGATCGGAAAGAGCTTTTAATTCGAACCCGCTGCCGGAAAATCGCTGGACGATCCTCTCCTCAGTTGCGAGAAAACGCAAAAGGGACTCCACTACTTCCTTCCGCTCGTAATCATCGGGAATGCCGATGGAGTAGATCCGATTCGAAAAACCGGAAGAAGCCGAAGCTTTCACCTGATTGAGAAAGGAAGCCCGGCTGGAATAACGCACTAAAGTCCCCAGACAAAATCAATTTCCAATCGAATATCTGGATGAAGGCTTGCATGAACGGGACAACTAAGAGCCATTTCCTCCATCTTCTTTCTCTCTTCGGGAGTCGGAGCAAGTTTCGAGCGAATCCGGACGACAATCCGGCCTATGCGCCGAGGTGACAATGTCATCTCCTTCTCCACTTCTGCTGTCGCACCCTTGAGCTCTAGCCCCAATTGACGAGCAGAAATTCCCATTAGCATAAGGATGCAGCTGCCAAGCGAGATCGCAAGGAGATCGGTGGGCGAGAAATTCTCCCCCTTTCCCTGATTGTCTTTTGGGGCCTCCATTTCAAGGACCGCGCCGTTTTCATGGATGCACTGAGTGCGAAGATCGCCTAAATAAGTTGCTTTTAGTTTTGTCATAGAGCTCTATTTTGGTTAAAAATTGTCAAAAAATCAAGTTTTTCTTTCTTGACATTCGAATATTTTCCATATATACGCTTTGAGTACTTATGGGAGTTATAAATGGCATTTTTCAGCAAAAAAGAACAAACAGTAGAAAAAGAAAAGCCTCTAGCCACCCCTAAAAAGCCACCGCAATCTCTCCAAGAATTTGTACATGACCGCGTCTTGACCGCCGAAGGCTGGCAACGGAGAACCCTTTCCAAAGTTGCCCTTCAACCTAAAAAGTCTAATACCAGTAAATAATGTCTTATTTGTAGCAGTATCCCCGGAGAGAACCTCTCGCAAATCTCTTATTTCGAGGTGCCGAGAATCTCTTGCGTTAATTTTCGATAATCGTGAGAACCATTGCAACTCGTATCATAGCGATTGATTGGCTTCAGATGAAGCGGGGCTTCGGCTAAGCGGACATTTTCACGGATGATTGACTTGTAGACTTTTCCCTCAAAACGGGAGTTCAATTGTTTCAAGACTTCTTGCGAATGATTGGTTCGCAGGTCGACCCTGCAAGCTAAAATGCCGGCAATCTCCAGCGAGGGGTTCAAACGCTGTTTCACAACGCTGATTGTCTTTAAAAGTTGGACGAGGCCATGTAGAGCCATTACATGAGCCTCGACAGGGATCAGCACTTCGTTTGCGAATGTCAATGCGTTGAGTGATAAAACGCCGAGTGTCGGCGGACAATCGATCAAAACAAAATCCCAAGCCTTCTCCTTCATTTGATGAAATTTATTCTTCAAAATGCTTTCACAGGCTACTTCATTGGCCAGAGTCCTTTCTACGCTCGCGA
>CAZFWE010000083.1:0-6856 GCA_964522685.1 uncultured bacterium
CTAACGCTGTGTGAAATGAAAAAAAAAACGGAGGGGGAGCTTGGGCGTTAAACGACTTCAACATTGAGATTGATTTTCAAGTCTGGCATCAAGACTGGGCCGATTCATCTTGGATTCCCAGTGTCAAAATAGGCTTTCGAGAGGCTCTACCGACAGGAAAGTATAGAAACTTGAATCCGAAGAAAATATCTGCTGATCAGGGTGGCTACGGATCTTGGGTCTCTAGTTTCGAGTTCGTTTTTGGCCGTACCTTTCATATCACCGGCTATCAATTTTTTAGTTGCCGCCTTGGCGGCCAATATGCTTTTTATAACTCGCCCGTCCACGTCAAAGGCTATAATGCATATGGTGGGGGAATAGGGGCCAATGGGACGGTCCGTCCGGGAATCAATGGAAGCCTTGATTTGGGTCTCGAATATTCTGTATCGAGAAACTGGGCATTTGCTTTGGATGTCGTCGGGTATTGGCAGGCAAAATCAAAGTTTCAGGGATACGGAGGGAGCGATTTTCTACTTGGTACGCCTACAACAGTCGCCAAAGCGGCTGCAATTCAATATAGTCTAGCGCCCGCCATTGAGTATAACTGGAATGCGAACCTAGGTGTTGTCGCAGGAGCCTGGTTTACGGTAGCTGGAAAAGAGATCAGTGAGTTTTATAGTTTTATTTTTGCAGTCAATTGGTATAAATAAATTATTGTGCTTTATTTAATACCTTGTTAAATTTATAATGTCATTGACTTTGAGAATAAAATAATTAAGGGAACCCAATGATTTCAATTTTTTTAGCATCGATTCTCTGCTCAGGAGCACCTCTAGGTACTGAGAATGCCCAGACTGAAATAATTTCTACCGTTCAGACAGCATCCAACTCTTTTCAGATGGGTTTGGTTGTCGTTGATAAGATCCGCGCTGATTATAAAGATGGAAAGTATAATCAATTTTTGAAGGAAATGGATAGCGACTATCGCGACGCCAAAAGAAGCAATGATCTTGAAGGATTGATTGAGCTGCGCAAAGAAAACGCGAAAGTCAACATTCACCCCGAGTTCATCCGTTCCTTCTATTTGATCCAAGATGCTAAAAACAAAAATCTTGTAGCTGCAGTGGGAAGCGATCAGTCTCCTTTTGCGCAAAAAATTCGATCCGCGGCTGCTTCAGTCCCGGAAGAGAGCCGTCTTCTCAATTCATTCCATTATAAGCTTCCTGAAGCTGGGGATGAAAATAACGATGAAAATGCAGTCATCGGTATTGATCTTGAATACACCTATAAGGCCATTCACCTGGATGCCTTAGCGGCTTCTGGCGATTCGATTCCCGATAAGAGGGAAAAGCAAATGGTTCTCGAAATGGAGAAGATGGATCGATTGGTAAAAGCATCGCAAGACTTTCAAGATAAAGAGCTCAAACAAGCGATCGAAAAATCGGCTTCTACCCTCGATCAGCGGCTGGCGAAAAAATATGATATGAAAGACCTCCAAGACCTTTCTAATGGAAGGATCAAGGCCATTTCCCCGCTCGAAGAAAAAGCGGCAGCCATCGTTGGGAATGCGCAAGGGCAAATTTCTGAACTTCACCGCCATTTGCTCAACCATTTAGACAGTGAAGACCCGATCGCTGAAACGGTTCAGAATTAAGTTAAGGACGACTGGTTCATTGAACTCTTGAACTTTAGAGCGATTATGGTACAATGGTCACCTTTGCCCAGGTGGTGAAATTGGTAGACACACAAGATTTAGGTTCTTGTGCTTTAACGGGTGTGCAGGTTCGAGTCCTGTCCTGGGCAAAATTTTCACCTAGTATTCAATCGAATTCAATTCTCTTTGCCCCCTTGAATTGGCGGACGCTAAAGGTCAAAGGTAAATATGGAAATCAGCTCTTTTATTCAGCAATTACAACGACTTGGCAATTCAGAGAAAGCCCTCTCAGTCCAGCGCTACCACAAGTCTAGCCGGGAACATTGGGGAGTTCCACTCCCCATTTGCGAACAGCTGACTCGCGATCTATCTAAAGGAATCAAAAATACAGAACTGGTCCAGCTTGCCAAAGACCTTTGGGACACAAACCTTTTCGATCCAATGATGTGTGCTGCCAAAATACTCTCTTTACCCCAATTGAAACCTTCTAAAGTTCTATGGGAAACGATCCTACATTTTCTCCAACGTGTGGATGGATGGGCGCTTGAAGACAGCCTTTGTCATGCCGCATGGAAATGTGTTCTTGCCGATCAAGATCTGCTAGATGAAATAGAAGAATGGACGAGAAACTCTAATTTCTGGATGCGAAGGGCCTCTCTTGTCTACACACTCCCATTTGCAAAACCAGGGCGTGACCCTGAAAGATGCCTTCGTTGGGCATCTGGATATGTCGCTGATCCTGAATGGTTTATTCAAAAGTCAATTGGCTGGTGGCTGCGCGTTTTAGGAAAATACAACCCAGAGCGAGTAATTCTCTTTTTGGAGGCTCACTGGCAGCAACTCAAGAGCGTGGCCAGAAAGGAGGCCACACGCAAACTAAGTCATGACTGGCAAGAAAGAATTTTACGTCTTTCAAAATTTAGGGCGGAATGATCGGTAAAGAGTTTTTTGTTTTTAAGATGGGCCATCGTCTCTTCAAGAATTGCGATGTGTTGTTGTAAATCTTAAGCCTTTAGACGAGGAGTGATTTTGATTTTCTTGATCGAGCGCTCATTGGAAGAGAGGATTTCTAGATCGAAGTCGTCATGGGAAAGGCGCCAGCCTTTGCTCGGAATTGTCCCGGCGCAATGGAAGATATAGCCGCCGATCGTCTCATATTCGGGATTTGCCGGAATACGTATCCCAAGTTGAGTTTCGATGTCGAAGAGAGTCATTTTCGCGTCGACGACCCAACCTCCTCCGCCCGGAATCTCCCAGAATTCTAGCTCCTCGCCGATGTCGTATTCATCTTCGATTTCTCCGACGAGTTCCTCGAGAATGTCCTCGATGGTTACAATCCCTTCGGTTCCTCCATATTCATCGACGATGATGGCCATGTGGATTTGCTGATTTCGGAATTCTTGGAGTAACAGGGTGATCTTTTTATTTTCTGGGGAATAGAGGACCGGCTTGGCAAGAGTTTCGAGGGGGGATTCAAGATTGGTGTTTTGCGTATAGTAGCGGAGAAGGTCTTTATAGAGGACAAATCCGACGATTTGGTCCAGCGATTCTCTATAGATCGGGATGCGACTATAGCCTTCAGAGGCAAACAGTTTGGAGGCTTCTTTGATTGTAGTGTGCGCCGGCAGAGCAAATAGGTCAACGCGCGGGACCATGATCTCTTTGGCGACCCTCTCTTTGAAATTGACGAGAGAGGCGATGAGTTTTTGGTCGGATGGGTCCAGGTGCTGATGCAGCTCTGATTCGCTGATCATTTCCCGCAATTTGGATCGATCGGTAAGCTGCTCAGCAACCTCCTCTTCCATCTGGACTTTGCGCAATAGCCCGCGCGTGATCCGGAGAAGAAGGCCGACGATTGGAAAGAGCAAGATCAGAATCAGAGACGCGGGAGGAGATGCGAACCGGAGAACTTGCTTGGCCCACAAGTTGGCAAAAAGACGGCAGATGTAATCGATGAAAAGAGAGAGGGCGATGATGCCTAGGCTAATGACGACTAGATAGGGAAAATCATCACTTGCCCTAGCTTCTAAAAGGACTTGGTGGAGATGGGGAAACGCGCTGATGATATAGAAAAAGGCGGAGATGGCGTAAGCGAGGTGAATGATGTGTTTTGTCAGCGAAATGGAAAAGTAGAGGTTTTCCCATTCTTGCTTTGGAAAGAATTTTTTCAGAACAGGAAAAAAGAAGAAAAAGGGGCCGTGCGGAGACCGGAGGAACTCCTTCGATTTAAACTTGCCCAGCCGGAGAAAAGCGGTGCTGCATGCGGTCAATACGATCGAACAAAAAAGGAAAAAGCAGGAAAGAGCCAGGCTGGTCAGGAAGTAGTTCATAGAGGCTGTAAACAAATATTTAGTTTCTTAATGAGAGCCATACAACTTTTTTCTTTTTTTTGCATCGTTCTTCTTAAGTGGGGTTTTAAATCGTCATAGCCGAGGCAATGGAGAAGGCCGTGGATGATATATAGAGCCGTCTCGTCGAATGGGTCAGTTTTTTTTGCGGTGGCATAATCGATGGCCGTCTTGGGGCATACGAATATTTCTCCCAAGTGCTCTTCATCTAAAGGGAAAGAGATGCAGTCGGTCGTAGTTGGATCCTCGAAAAACTTCTCATGAAGCTGGCAGATTTTGCGCGTGGTTACGAAATAAATGGCAATTTCGGAATGGGGTGATTTTAGATGTTCGAGGACAGCTTTTACGAGTGCGCGGACTGCCTTTGAAGAGAGGGGGAGGTCTTTTTGAGAATTGTGGATGTGGATTTTCATAAGAGCCGGATCAACCGGCTCGCTCAATTCTTTAGGCAGTAGGAGTTTTAGGCAGGCCGGTCACTTTCGTGTTTTTGCCATCGACCCATTTTCCTAGCTTGCGAAGCACGTCGATCCGTTCAAAACGCTTTAGAACGTTTCTCTTCTTTATGCCTTTGCTCGATTTGCCGTAGCTTGTATGTCTGGTCATAGTGTTCCTATTTCACTTTTGGAAAGAAGCGGCCAGTCGAGGCCTCTTCGCTCATCGCATTTTTATGTTCTTTAAAACCGAGTTGAAGATTGTCTTTCTTCGAGCCGGTTTTCGGGGAAGGTGGGCGTGGTCTGCGAGGGGAAATCGCTCTTCTCTCGCCTTGTTTACTCTGCCGGGTCATCGTTTGTTACTCCTATCAATAACTAGCTAATTATTATAAGGAGTGGAGTGGTTTCTCTCAACAGGAATTTTTAGAAAGGCGCAAAAAAACAAAAATTAAGAGTAAAAATTTATCTTGCTTCGATGAGATGGCCGGCTTTTTTGTAGGCGTCGAATCGGAGGGCCGAGAACTGCTGCTTGCTTGGCGAGGTCAAATCTTCAAAATCATAAATAATTTTGAACGGTCCCTCGATCAAAAGAGGGGTCGGGGAGAGGTTGAAGGCGTAGCGCGCTTGATTGACGTTCTTTTTGCAGCGGCTGATTGCGATATAGTCACTCGTTGGTTCTTCTGTCAGGGTATGGGGTAGAAAGCTGGTCGGGGGGGTCTTCCAGAGAAGTTCATCCACAAAAAGAGCTGCTTTTTCGTCTTCTGCGAGAATGATCAAAAATTCTTTTCTTTCGAAATGAAAGGCCGCCTGCTCAGAGAGCCTGTAAAGTTTTTCTTTGGCTTCGCGGATTTGGAAGAGGACGACTCGAGTCTCAGAGGTGTTCATTAGGATTTTCTATTTCTGGGTGGACGACTCCGCAGGAGACGAGGTATTTGATGGCGTCTTCTTTGCTCATCTTGATCGGGTGGACATTTTTTTTAGGGACGAGCAAGAGAAAGCCAGAAATCGGATGTGGCGCTGTGGGAGTGAAGACTGCAACGAGAGGACAACCCGCCTTTTTTTCACATTCTTCGGGAATATCTCCGGCGCTAAAGCCGATGCAGTGATGAGGTTTATGGGGAAAAGGGACGATGACTGTTTCTTTGAATACCTGTTTGCCATCCGGCGAAAAGAGAGCGGAAAAGATATCGCGGCTCAGCTTGTAGACGGTTTTCACGAATGGAATCCGATAGACGATCCGATTGCCCCATTTTAGAAGCTTATTGAAGAAGAAATGGCGTGTGATGAAGCCCAGGACGAGGATCAAAAGAAAAAGAAGGAGAAGTCCGATCAGCCTTGAGAAAAAAACGATGATTTCTTCCGGAAGGGTATAAAAAAAGTGGTTTAAAACGCTTCGAACAAGGGGCACGAACGGGGTCGTAAAAAGATCGAATAAAAAAATAGCAATGATCGCAGTCAGCACGAGAGGGAGCAGGATAACAAGGCCAGTAATGAAAGACTTTTTCACGTTTCCTCGTTCGTTCCGGGTTGGACGACGCCGCAAGAGACGATATATTTAATCGCTTCTTCGCTTTTCATATCGAGAAAGATCAAATCCGTTTTCGGGCTGATGATCATAAAGCCGGTTGTGGGGTTTGGCGTTGTAGGGAGGAAAACCGAGACCATGTCTTCGCAATTTTTTTCAGCGCACAATTCGGGAGATTCGCGTGAGATGAGTCCCAAGCAATAGGATTCTTGGTCGGGAAAGTGGACCATGACGACTTGCTTAAAGGTGTTTTTATTTGAAGCGAAGAGGATTTGGATCATCTCTTTGGTCATCTTGTAGACTTTATTAACCAGCGGAATTTTGTGTAGGATCGCGTCGCCTAATTTAATCAGAGCTTTGATCAAGAACCAACGGGCGAAAAGTCCTAGCAGGATGATGAAGAGAAAAAGGCCAATCAAAATAAGGATCTGGGCAACGACTTTGATCCCCGTCTCGGAGTTAAATGGAGCATAGATCTGAAAACGGCGAAGTAAATCGGTAACCATTCCTATGAAGGGATGGGTCAAAAGGCCTACGACGAAAATCACGATGTAAATCGTTACGGCGACGGGAAGCAGTGTAGCCAACCCTGTAAGAAAGTACTTTTTCATATTCCTATCATCGCTGGATGAGGATGATGTAGTCAAACTAAATTAGTTAAGAGACTGTTGCGACAAAGCGGTAGGGGAGGAGTGCGTCTTCTCCTGCGTAATCGACGCCAATACGGGGCGTCACCTCGATCTTTTCAATGCTTTTTCCCAGATCCGCGATCCAAAGCTCGGAACTATTAAGCGGGATGCCATAATGGGATAAATCGATTCCGAGCGCACAAGTGAGAGCACCAGGGCCTGAGGTCAGTGTTTTATCTAGTTTTTTCTTGCCGCGACGCTGGAGCATCGTTTCTATGCCGTGCGTAGGA
>CAZFWE010000084.1:0-6778 GCA_964522685.1 uncultured bacterium
AGGTCGCTTCAAGCTGGTGAGAGGGATCGGCCTCTTCTTTTTTTAAGTACGCTTCGCACTCATCAGCGAGGGTCGCATGCCATTCGAGATGATAAAGGCATTGCATCCGGTGCAAAAAAATCTTCTCGTTAAGGGCTTGATCTTGGATTTGGGCGTAATAGTTCAGCGCTGTTTGGTAACTCTTTTCTCGAAGAAATAAATCTCCAAGGGCGGATGAGAGGGTATTTTTGTACGAGCTATCGGGAAATTCCTCAAGAAAGGATTCCATTTGGTTTTTAGCGATCTGATATTCCCCTTCTTCCCAAAAATCGGCGATCCTGCGAAGCGCGAGGGCTTCGTCTTCGGAGATTTCAGCAATCAGAACTCTTGCAAGAAGCATAACAGCGATAAAATAGCGCATGGACTCACCTGTTATCATTGAGTATACGACGATTTGTGTTTTTAACCAAAAACATGTATATTCGCCTCCTTTCGAAGGAGGTTTTTATGGGCTTGGTGTCCGCTCTTCTCGCTGCGCTTTTCATTGCGGGATCGAATCTTTTCATGCGCCGTAGTATCGATGCTGGCGGCACGACAAAAGTTTTTTTAGTGATCCAAATGGCAGTCGCTTTCGCAATCGCCTTTTTGATGGGGCCGGTAAAAAATGGATCTTACTCGATCAATCTCCCCATTGTGATTTTAGGGCTTTTGACCGGAGTGTTTTTGGCGTTGATGCTCTATTTTTTAGGCCGTGCGCTTGAAAAGGGGCCTCCCGGATTGACTTTTTCAATCTTAAGTTCGGCAAGCGTCATGCCCGGGATCGTCATGGCTGCTCTTTTTGGCGCCGTCTTCGGATTTTACTATACGATTTGGCATGCGCTCGGTTCGGTGTTGGTCTTAGCAGGGCTTTTTTGGGCGGGGAAAGGGGTGCAGGGGATGCAAGATCTGAAAGGTTGGGTGGTACTGGTCTTTCTCCTTTTCGTTTTGCATGTTGCAATTCTTGTGATTTATCAATGGCGAGCGATGGTGCTCAATTTCCCAAGTTCTCTTCTTACCTCGGAAGAGGCCAGAAGCCAATGGTTTATGCCAATGCTTTATCTTGGAGCGACCGCTGTCGAACTTCTCATTTTTTTCAGCTCTGGACCGAGAAAGCCCTTTTTCAAAGAATGGCTTTATGGATTTGCAGCCGGGTCTTTCAACTGCCTTTGCACGTTCTTCCTTATCCAGGCGACCGAACTTGCAAAAGGGCTTGAAAACGCTGTGATTTTCCCTCTTTTTTCGATTGGGACGATCCTTTTTTCCAATCTCTGGGGGCAACATCTTTACCAAGAGAAAGTCAATTGGCGAGCTTGCCAGGTTTGCTCTTGTGGGATCATCCTTGGGACCGTGGATTGGAAAGTGATTGCTTCAGCGCTGGGATTTTAGAGGGGGTTGCAAATTAAAATGCGGTGAAATATTTATTTTGAAACACCCTCTTAGAGGCAACTCTCGCAACTGCACCGCGGCTCAAAAGAGCGCTTTCACGCGCGGAAAAGTTTTGCAATTGGCTCTTTAAACATTGGTTTTTTCCCGGTTGCGAGGGGAATGAATGCGCCGCTTATAAAGAAGAGGAGTGCCGAGAGAAAAATCGCCGTCCCGACAAACTCGGGGGTGAGGATCTCTAAAATCCACCAGGAGATTAATTGGCAAAGCCCGTTGATCGCATTGATGAGTCCAAAGACCTTCCCTTGATTTTGATCGCTTGTTTGTTCTGATATGATTGTTTGATAAGCAGGATAGATCAATGCTTCAGTAATCGCCGGGACAGCTAGATAGATCCAGAATTCCGCGAGCGTCGATGATCCATAAAGAGCCAAAAGGCTGAATGATCCAGAGGTCTGCATCCAGAAAAGAATTTTTCGAGCTCGGAATCGATGGAGCACCCACACCGTTCCGATGATGCCGCCCAGAGTAAAGCATAGAGCTAAATAATCATCGAAAATCCCCACTTGAGTATCAGAGAGTTTAAATTTTTGGATGAAATAATAAGAAATCGAGACGAGGACCAGATACCATCCGAGTAGGTTAAAAAGAAAAAGAGCGAAGAGTTGTCTTTGGAAGGCTGGATAGAATGCCTTTCCAATCCTTCGGATGAACTGAAAGATCGGAAAACTTGGCATATTAGGCTGGTACGTGTCATTGAAGAATAAATAGGTGCAAAAGAGGGATCCTCCAAAAATAAGCGTTCCTAGAATATTAGGCCAAATGAACCCCCCTGCATCGATGAAGGGCTTGCTTAAGAGAAGATTACCGATATAGGGGCCCGTAATCCAAGCAATGCCGCCCAGAACAGAAAGGAAGGCCAGTTTCTGGCTCTTCGTCTTCGCATCAATTTCAGCAATCGCGGCTTGGGCCATCGATTGCTTGCCGGAGAAAAATCCCACCAGGAACTGCCCTAATAAGAACGTCAAGAAACAGCCCCACCAAATGGCAATGCTGCAAATCACGAGGCTGAGGGCAGAGCCGATATGTCCACCGATTAGAATTTTTTTTCGTCCAATCGAATCGGAAAGATCTCCAAAAATCGGAGAGCCGATGACTTCTCCAATGGGAAAGGCTGCGACGGCAATCGCCAATGCTAGCTCTGGTTTCCAATAGAGGGTTTGAAAGGGGCTTTGATTCGTCCCCACGTAAACAGAAAGATATGAGATGGCCACGCCCCAACTGAAATAATCAGCGAAGTAGGCGAGGTAAAGGCTAAAGAGCGAACGTCTTTGAGCCAAATTCATGAGGTTCGCTATTTCTCCTGAGTTCTAAGCAAATAAGCTTATGATCGAGGTTGTTTTATTGAAAGGGGTTTCTCTCTTTTCCCTCCTATTCGCGTCTAAAAATAATTCTGTCAATTTAAAATTTGAAAACGGCTTTTTAGAGCGAAAG
The DNA here is from genome assembly GCA_964522685.1 of uncultured bacterium. GTDB lineage: Bacteria > Chlamydiota > Chlamydiia > Chlamydiales > SM23-39 > CAITMJ01. Next base: position 2,896 of record CAZFWE010000084.1, read on the forward strand.
AGGAGTTAGGTGATGCTCCGACTGGGCCGTTCGGCCGTAAGCGGCAATGAGATCTTCGGCCTTTTTAAAATTGGCCTTTTTCAATTCTTCGTAGACTTGAAGTCCTTTCGCATTCAATCCTTGCTGGAAATAGAGCGAGCCTAAGCGGAAGAGGATTTCTTTGTCTTGAGGTCTTAGTTTTAGAAGTAGCTCAACTTCGCGGATCTCTTCTTGGTACAGATTGAGATCTTGATAGCCGGCGGCCAATTGCTCATGGACCCAGGGGTCATTCGGCGCATAGTAATTCAGGATTTGGAATTCTTCGATTGCCAAAGAGGCCGCAACTTTAAATTTTTCATCGAACGTCGCGGCGTATTTTCGGTAGAGGCTCGCCGGCTCGCCCTCTTTAGGCTCTTTGTAAATTTTAGAGAGAGCGACGTAGCTGGCGGCTAAAGACGCATGAACTTCGAGATCGGTTGGAGTCGATCGAATCTGCTGTAGATGTTCTTCGATCGCCGTATATAAAAGCAGTTGTTTGAATTGGAAAACATCGCGACGGTAGCAGCGCGCGGAGAAACCGGAGATGAGCCGAGAAAAGGCGGGGAAAAAATCGGGAAATTGAATAAGTTGGTATTCATAATTTTGGAGATATTGGGAGAGTTTAAGTAGCGTGTCAGCAAGAGAAAGATGATGGATAATACCTACGGGGGTAGGGCCTAAGCTGGCTCGGCAGGAAGCGATAAAGCGCTGCAAAATCGCCTTCAATTGTTCTGGCTTTTTAGTCTGGTAATAGAAAAGCAGGACGAGATAGGAAAAGATTGTGAGAAATAGTACGCCTAGGACGATGGCTAAAAGAGAGGATCCCGTTAACACGGGTAGCAAAACGCAGAAAAGAGAAATTTCGAGAGTCGCAAGGAGAGAAAAAAGCAGATTAAAACGGACAAAGGAACGAGAACACTTTTGAAAGTTCGAGAGTACGTTTCGATAGTACTGCGGCAGTTTTTGTTGGTAGAGATCGCTGTCGAAATCGAACCCGTTTTCTAATTGTGTGGACATGGATATAGACCCCTTGAGGTCCTTCTTTTTAGCTATTTTTTCTTTAAAAAGCAACATCTTTTCCTGTGTCGATCATGTAGTTGATCACTGTATTGCTAACGCCGGCATCTTGCAATCGCCGAATTTGTGATTGGCTCAAATTGTAACAGCTGTTCGTATCGCGGATATATGTAACGATAGTATCATCGCTTATATTCGCCTGACTCAGTTTGATCACATCATTGATGGTCAGCGGCTCTCCTCGGTCCATCCGGTCAATCGTACGGGGGCTGGACCGCTCGACAGTCTTCCGATCTTGGTCGTCGAGATAGACGCCAATAAGGCTTCCTCCGATCGCGCCGACAGCGCCGCCGATCCAAGCTCCCTGGCCTCCGGCGATAAGCCCGCCGGCTCCCGCTCCTGCAATGCCCCCTGCAATGGCTCCTGTTCCGGCATTGGTCGCGCAGCTACAGAAGGTTAGAATAAGGCTTGCGAAAACTAAGGGTTTGGAACCTCTCATAAAATACACTCCTCAATATAGACTAGTAATTAGTATTAATTACCATTAAAGTCGAGGTGTTTAGGGCTAAGAGTTGTCAAATAGTTCACTTTATTCTTAGACAGTCCCTTATCTTTCAATCATGGAGGGGTCTTCGCGGAATCGATAACCGACGCCGCGGACTGTCTCGATCCAATCGAAAGTGGGGCCCAACTTTTTCCGCAGAGAAGCGATATGCACGTCGATGTTGCGATCGACGATGAAGGCATCATCATTGTTGATATCGTCGAGTAATTGATTTCTAGTCAGAACTTTGCCCCTGTTCGTAATCAGGCGTCGGATAATTCCGAATTCCGAAAGGGTCAAAGGAATTACTTTTTCCCCTTTTCTGAGAATATAGCGATCGATTTCAAGAGTAAAATCGCTGAATTTGACAACGCGCGCTATTTTTTCGGGCTCTTTTCCACGTCTGAAAACCGCTTTAATGCGGGAAAAGAGGATTTTTGGGGAAAAGGGTTTTGAAACATAGTCATCTGCGCCTAGCTCAAGGCCTAAAACTATATCCAGTTCTTCTCCTTTGGCAGACAGGATAATTACGGGAATATTTTTAAGATCTGGAGTCCCTTTCATTTTGCGGCATATGTCAAGGCCGTTTTCTCCGGGGAGCATAATGTCGAGAATCACTAAATCCGGTTTTTCTCGCTCGATTGCGCGATAGCCGTTGATTCCATCGACTTCTACATGGAGTTTATAGCCGGAAAGTTCTGCTTGAAGCTTGATAAGAGCTGCAATATCTTCCTCATCTTCAATCAGCAGAATTCGCTTTTTTTGCGTCATTTCAATCCCTTGAGTTGAGCTGTGTTCAGCTAAAAATAGTTTCATAAAATCTTATTTTAAACAAGGTCAACTTTGACTATCGGAAGAGGAAAGAAAATTTTGGCCAATCGGCAGAATTTTTGGGGATCATCAGATGCGAAAAAACGATATGCGGGCGGAGAAGATCCCGGATTTAAAAGATTTTGCTGTTTAAGGAGTTTTAAGGCTGCAAGCGCAGAGCTTTGGGCGGGTTCGATCAGATGGACAGAAGGTCCTAGTACATCTTGTATCACCGAGGAGAGAAGAGGGTAGTGGGTACAGGCGAGAAGGGCTGCGTCGATGCCTGTTCCTTTCAACGGAGAAAGATAGTATTCGGCAATAAGTTTTGCTGTCGCGTGGTTTTGTAGGCCTTCTTCTACAAGGGGAGCGAATAGAGGGCAGGCGACTGGAAACACTTGGAAATTTTGGGCCTGTAAAAGAGTTTGAAAGACTCCTGAAGAAATGGTGCTCGCAGTCGCTAGGACTGCGACGCGTTTGGTTTTCGTTGCTGCTGTGAGATCCGATAGCCCTGGATCTCTGACTCCCAATACAGGAATGGGAAGAGACTTTTGCAAAACATCAATCGCGTGCGAGCAGGCGGTATGGCAAGAAACAATCAGGAGCTTGATTTTTTGCTGCATCAAAAAATCGGCGTTCTCCAAAGAAAAACGAACGATGGCCGATGGAGATTTATTCCCGTAGGGAAGTCGAGCTGTGTCTCCGAGGTAGATCAGATTTTCGTTAGGCAGAACTTTGACGATCTCCCGCATAATGGTGAGACCTCCAACGCCTGAATCAAAAAGACCAATCGGAGATTTATTCAAGAGGTCCAAGATCAATTGGGGATTTTGAGTTCTTGTCCGACAACGATAAGGTCTTGCTCTAAGTCATTGAGCTTTTTGATTTTTTCAACAGAAGTTTGATGAGCTTTGGCAATTTTCTCAAGAGAATCCCCGGGCTTAACTTTATAAATCTTGACTAGATCGGTTTTCCGAATTGCTTTTCCTAAAGCTTCAATGTTGGTTTTCAGCTTGCCCAATTCTTCAAATCGACGTTGTCCAGTGGCCAATTCTTTTTCCAATTCTTCGATTCGTTCCTTGAATTGGAAGAGAGCGGTCGTTGTCTCGCGAGCGTGAGAAGCTAATTGGAGGAGTTCTTGGGATTCGGTAACCCGATTTTTTTCAGAGGACGACCATCTTTTTTCGAGCGATTGGAGCTCATGGATCAGTTGGTCGATCTTTGCCTGCTGCTTTTCAAGATCCTGTTGTTTAAAAGCCGTGAGCGCATTTTCATAATATTTGATGCGGCCGTCGAGAATTTGCAATTCCGTTTGAAAGCAATTGATATCGTGGCGCAAGTCGTCGAGGTTCGTCTGCACTTCGTGTAAAGTGAGCTCGAGTTGATGCTTCTCATCATGCACGGAGCTTGTGAGCGGCGAGCATGCTGGCAAAAGGAAAGTTGCGAATAGAACGGCCAATAGAGAGCGCATCAATTATTTTTTTCGTAAATCTTAAA
>CAZFWE010000085.1:0-6758 GCA_964522685.1 uncultured bacterium
GCAACAACGGGGGGAGGTGCAGCAGGAAGGTCTAGCACTTGGCCTACTACGAGGGGAAGAGGTTCTAAAAGCAACCGAGGAGCAGACTGATTGTGAGGAACTAACAGCACTGGTTGATCGGGCGCAGGTGAATTTAGATTAGCCATTAAAAAAGCAATTTGCGCATCCCGTCGGGCGTCTTTTTCCGCACGTTCAGCATTATTTTCAGCGAATTGATCGGCAGTTAATTCTAAAACTACTACTCGATTTGCTAACCGTTGATTCTCCCGTTCCTTTTCTTGATTTTCTCGTCGCTCAACATCAAGTTGGCCTTGAATGTTATGAAGTTCAATTTCCTTGTCTTGAAGTTGAACTTGTAAGGCTTGATTTTCAATAACCACCCCTTCATAGGCAGCTTGGGTTTTCCTCTTTTGGTCTTTGAGAACAGTGTTTTCTTGTAAGAGATGGTTAACTTGTTCTACCAATCTGCTTTCATCTGAATTGTTATGTAATTTGATTGCCATATGTTACCTCAACTTAAAATGTAACTTTGTGTAATCATCTTTATTCAGTTGTTTCGAGAATGATTTGATCATAAGTCATGCCTGGGGCACAAGATCATTTATCAAAAAGGGATGGAGTAGAAATTTTTCATGAGGGAGTTCCTTCTCTCCCTGTTGATTTCCAAAACAAGCAGTCCCAACCACCAATGGTGCGCTTACTAGAAGCATCGAGGCAATCCCAAAGATGGCAGCGACCGCAACCAGGGTAATCAGACAAAAAACACTGCCTCCAATTATCTTCCAATTTCTTGCTAGAAAGTTTGTCTCTGATATTGAGATTGGAGCTGGTTCTTGCGATAGGGGCAAAGCTATCGTCTTGTTTTCTAATTTTTGATCTAAATAACAACGGGTTAAAATTTCTAGCTGAGCCATTTGTTGTGCAGCCTTGGCCGTTTCTTTGTTTGCCAAATTTTGTATATCTGACAACTTCTTCTCAAGCGTGTCAACTCGTTGTATCAGATCGTTTCTATCAGCACGGATTCGCCGTGTATCGGCGTTGATTTCTTGTGCAAGAACTCCTAATCGAGTTGCCTCATCATTCAATTGCCGATTATAGGCACCTAAACGCTCCCTATCATCAGCCAATTTCTCCATCTTATCCGCTAATTCCTTACTTTCTTCAATTGTTTTCCGAAGCTCTGCAAGGCCGGGAATTTCTTCCGGAGGCAAATCACGCACTGTGTGTATTCCAGTTTTCTTGACTGGAGGGGCCGGATTGGGGACTTGCACAAGGATCCCTTCTTGAAGAACCGTCCGAGAGCCATGAAGGAATTGAATAATCTTTGGAGGTGCTGCACTCAGTTCTCGAAGCGGCGGGATCTCATCGGAGATCGCGGTGCTAGCCACACTGGCAATTGCTTGATTTATGTTGTTAGCATCAGGGGGGGTATTTAGCGTTTCAAAACTTGGTTGATCCGCTCGTTTTGTCAAATTATTAACTAAAGGTGTCATAAGGCTCCTCAAAACTATGATTTAAGGAAGAAGCTACGATGATCGAGAATTTACGAATTTAAATCAAGAGAATTTTAAGACATCAAAAAGTTCTGAGGATTTTTGGAGTATTTGACCGCTTTTCGACTTCAAATTTAGCTTCTACGGTTGATAAGGTACACCCAATAGATCAAGGCTAAGCTGGACAGCGATAACAAAAGCGTTGGGAATAGTCCCATATCCTTTGGGATTGATGACATATTGAAGATCGGGAGCGATCGAAAAGCGTTTGTTCCATTGATACCAGTAGCTAAGCTCTAAGATCGTTTCGAAGCCTTGAGTGGATTGAGATGCCTTGCGCTGAGAGTTACGCAGTTCGCTGCTATAGAGGCCGTACGCAGTGCCGAACGTCAAATAATCTTGAGGCCTTTGCGAAAAGACTCCTTTGTAAATCAATCCGCCGTTGACGAAGAGGGGAAATTCATTTCGGTTCGACGGAGCAAAGAGGAGGCTCAAATACGAAGTCAAGCCTTGGGTCGTCCCCTCTTTCGCGCGATAAAGAAGTTGGTCGAGGAGAATGTAAAACCCAGTGTTCCCATGCTGGTTGCCTCCTTCAAACTTGGGAGTTTTTCCGCTGATGTAGTAAGCGCCAATTTTGTAATTGCCCGGTTGGCCTGTATCCTTGGATCCTTGGTTTAGAAGATAGACCCATTCCGTAATGTAATAAATCCCTTGCTTGCTTGTGAACGTGAAGTTCGCGCCATGGTATCTATTTTCTTTGATTTTGATGTTGTTGTTATAGACGGCGAACTTAAAGAGAAGAGATTCGTGGGGTTTGAAATCGAGATAGCCACCCCAGGTCGCAAAGGGAAAGTCAAAAAACGGAGTGTTAAAAAGGATCGTAATGGGGTTTCCGCAGAAAGCGAGGTTAAGGTATTTGCAATAGAGCGGCGACTGAAGAAAGTCGTTGCCCTCCGTGAGCCTTCCTGCCTTAACCCTTAGGCGCCCATCGAAAAGGGTTTCTTGCAAGTAAAGCTCAACGAGGCGGTAGGTTTCTCCCCCATAGAGCTGAGTGACTTCGAACTGATTGTCGATTTTGCGAGCAGTGAGGTTGTAGCCGCTCCGGTATGCTTCCGATGTAAAGAAGCGAAGGCCGGGCACGTGGAGGAGTTTTTCGAGGTCGAGACCTAAAGTGAAGGTGAAACATCCCGCATTACCCACGCCTCTCGCTTTACCGCCTACAGGATTGCCCGCGAATTCGATGTAATAGGAGGCGGTCATCGCAACGCCTTTTTCTTTCAGGTTATCATACCAGTCATACGATTTTTCGATGGCAGTGGCATTCGGCGTTTGACAGCAAGAAGAAATCAGGCTACTTTCGGAAAAACAAAACGAGGAAAGACTCAAGAAAAAAAGGATGCTGCGCCCAATGTTCATCGGAGAGCTTCTTTTAAAGCGGGAATGTACTGCAATAATGCATTGTCTTCTACTTGATTGAATGCGCTAAAATCCCCTTCTTTTCTTTTTTTCAGGCAATCCTTTTCCGTCCTTGTCCAATAGTGGTGAATTCTGATTTCCTCCGGATCGCTCATTTCCCGTCGGAAATGGGGCGTCATTTGCACTGCATCATGGATGTGGCAGTACTGAACGCCTTCAGGACGATGGAGACTCTTGGCCCAATTGTGCCAATCATGAGAATTTTCTCCTCTGAACGTGAGCTTTTCCGTTAAAAGATCCCCTGAACCCAAATCGAAGACATTCGAAGTGCCAAAGATCCGCCACGGGATTTTGATCGTTCCTTTTCGTTTTTTCTCGGATCGCTGAAGAAAGCGGTAGAACGAAGATACGCCGTGAACAGGGACGATGAATTCGTCGATATCGATCATGGCAACCCATTTGGCTTTTTTCAACGCTTTGTGTTTCAGGCAGTGATTGTAGGCGCCGATTTGGGCGCCAGACCAAGACGCCGAGTCTTCACTAGGAAGGCAATGGCTCGGGTTAGAAGAACTCCAATCGATGAGTTCGACAATGCCATTCGCGATATAAGGTTGGAGGATTTCAAGGTATTCGTCGGTACTGTCGTTGTTGTAGAGATAGAAGCGCTCTGCTCCTAAAACATCACTGTGGTAGGCGAGCCATTCTCTAAGCCAGGGAGCTTCATTTTTGAAAATAGCGCAGATGGCGAGCTGGTAAGGGTGTTTTTCGGGAAGAAAACAGAAAAAAGCTCCAGTGAGAACAACCAATCCCAAGAAGATCTTTTTCATTCTTTAACCATTTTGCGAAACTCTTCTTCAGTCAAAGCCTTTATTTTCAGCTCTTTTGCTTTGTCGTACTTGGAGCCGGGATCTTCTCCGACAAGAACGTAATCGGTGTTCTTGCTCACAGAGCCCGAAACTTTGCCCCCTCGCTCTTTGATCAACGCTGTCGCCTCGTCGCGGGTAAAGTGATTCAACGCTCCGGTCAGAACAAAGACTTTTCCATCGAAATCATGCCCTGCAATCTTTTTTTTCGCCGATCGCTCTAAGTGGACGCCGTTTCTTAAAAGAAGTCTGATCTCTTCTTGATTCCCAAGATCTTTAAAAAATTCAGCGATAGCGATGGCTATTTTTTCTCCGATCCCTTCGATTTCGGTTAAATCTTCAGCAGATTTATCGATGAGCTCGTCAAGATCCTTCACATGCTCCGCTAAGAGTTCTGCGGTCTCGGTGCCGACATATTTAATCCCAAGGCCCATCAAAAAACGGGCAAAGGAGCATTTTCTGGACGCGTCGATGCTGTCGAGTAGATTCCGAATCGATTTTTCTTTGAAGCCTTCGAGCTGAGAAAGCTTTTCTTCGTCGAGAAGGTAAATGTCTGAAATCCTTTTCACAAGCCCTTTTTCGACGAGTTGTTCTACAACTCTTTCGCCCATATGCTCGATGTCCATTGCGTGTTTCGAGGCAAAATAGATGATCCGGCGCACTTGCTGTCCGCCGCATCTGGAGTTCGGACATCGGACAGCGACCTCGTCTTTATAGTGAACGACAGCCGTTTTACAAATCGGGCAGTGACTCGGCATATGCCAGGGCTTAGACTCTTCGGACCGTTTTTTCAAATCGACTTCGACGACTTTTGGGATCACGTCCCCACCTTTTTCGATGACGACCCAATCGCCCACGCGAATGTCTTTCCGTTTGATTTCATCTTGGTTATGTAGCGTGGCTCGAGAAATGGTGCTACCCGCGAGAAAGACGGGTTTCAGTTCTGCAACGGGAGTGAGAACGCCGGTCCTTCCAACTTGGACGGTGATCTCGTCGATGTGAGTATGCGCCTGTTCAGGCGCAAATTTGTAGGCGATGGCAAATCGGGGGATTTTTCCCGTATGCCCCAGCGTCGCCTGCGCTTTGAGATCATCGACTTTGATCACAATACCATCGATCTCAAAAGAGAGCTCTTCTCTTTCTTCCTGGATTTTTTCGGCGAATTTCATAATGCCGGCAACGTCATGCACGACGGCGAGGTATTTGGACGAGCCTGTTGAAAATCCCCATTTTTTCAATAATTCGTGAACTTCGCGCTGCGTCTTGGCGAGAGATCCTCCCTCAGCAATCCCGTAGGTGATGATGTTGAGCTTGCGCTTAGCAACTTCGCGCGGATCGAGCAGCTTAAGAGATCCAGCAGCAGCGTTACGAGGATTGGCAAATGGCTCAAGCCCCTCTTCTTCGCGAGCTGCGTTAATTGAACGGAAGGTCGTCAAGCTCAAATAGATTTCACCTCGCACTTCCATCAGCTCAGGGATATGGGTTCCCGAAAGCTTCAGAGGAACTGAGTGAATCGTCTTGATATTGGCGGTGACATCATCTCCCTGTTTCCCATTGCCGCGCGTGAGGGCCTGAATGAGTTTTCCCTTTTCGTAGCGAAGCGAGATTGCAGTTCCATCCATTTTCAGTTCGCAGCAGAAGGCAACTTCTTTCTTTTCGAGGAGCTTGTGGACTCTCTTTACGAAATCATCCACCTCTTCTTCCGAATAGGTATTTGCGAGCGAGTACATCGGAACGAGATGGGCCCTTTGGACAAAGCCTTCCGTAGGGCTTTCAGCAACTCTTTGCGCAGGAGAGTTCGGATCGATCTCGTCAGGATGGATTCTTTCGTAAGCGATGAGCTGCCGCATCTTCCGATCGTATTCTTGATCGGTAATCGTCGGCTTTGCTTGATCGTAATAAAGCTTGTCATGCTCGATCATCTCTTCGACAAGTGCGATGTATTCTTTATGTTTCAAATTCAACCTCGAAAATCATCGTCGCAAGAGGGGCCAAGTTGATGATAAATCCTTCCGCATCAACCTCAATAGAACTGTTGCGTTTATTCGAACCGCCATATTTTTCATCATCCGTGTTGAACACTTCTTTGACTCGGTGGGCATTTTTCAGTGGAATGCGGTACCTTCCGAGGTACTCGGGAGTAAAATGGTGGACGACGGCAAACTGGTTTCCATCTCCCTTCCGGAGATAAGAGATAACGCCAGCCTCGGCATCGGAAAAGTCGATCCATTCGTAGCCCTGCCAGTCGAAATCATGTTGCCAAAACGCGCTTTTTTCTTGATAGAAGAGATTCAGGTCTTTGACGAATCCCTGAAGGCCACAGTGGGGAGCATATTGCAAAAGATACCATGCAATCTCCCCTTTGCAGTCCCACTCACTCCACTGACCCACTTCCCCACCCATGAATAATAGCTTTTTGCCGGGATGGGCAATCATGTAACTATAGAGGAGTCGAAAGTTGGCGAATTTCTGCCAATCAGGACCCGGCATCTTCGAAAGAAGACTCCCCTTCATGTGGACCACTTCGTCATGCGAAAGGACGAGGAAAAACTTTTCAGTAAAGGCGTAGAGCAAGCTAAAGGTAAGATCATTTTGGTGGAATTTGCGATGGACCGAATCTCTCGAAAAATAGCGAAGCGTATCGTTCATCCAGCCCATATTCCACTTGAGATCAAATCCTAACCCGCTTTGTTCTACCGGATGGGAGACTCCTGTATAAGCAGATGATTCTTCGGCGATCATAAGTACGCCCGGAAAGCGCTGATGGACGATCGAGTTAAGATGCTTAAGAAATTCGATTGCTTCCAAATTGAAGTTCGTCCCGTACTGATTAGCGATCCACTCTCCCTCTTTGCGCCCATAGTCGAGATAGAGCATCGAAGCAACTGCATCCACGCGAAGCCCGTCGATGTGCATCCGCTCGAACCAAAAAAGGGCGCTTGCGAGGAGAAAATTGGCCACTTCTTTCCGCCCGTAATTGAAAATC
>CAZFWE010000086.1:0-6746 GCA_964522685.1 uncultured bacterium
ATGATCTCTTCCCGTTCTCGAAAACTCACCCTTTTAGGCGGCTTTTTTAGCATGTGGGCAACTCCATCAATTCATTAGAACGTATATAAAATAATGCCTAAGCATTATAAATAATTAAACAGAAGCCACTCCAACAGCGGCTTCTGCACAGCATAAATCAAAAGCGTTTAAGTTTAAAGCCCAACGAGCTTAACTTTCGCGCCGGCGGCTGTTAGCTTCTTCTGGATTTCTTCAGCTTCTGCTTTAGGGGCAGATGCTTTGACATCCTTCGGAGCGCCTTCAACCATGTCTTTTGCTTCTTTGAGGCCAAGCCCTGTAACTTCGCGGACAGCCTTAATGATGCTAATTTTCTTATCGTCTGGGATTGGCGCTTCAAGGATGACTTTGTATTCAGTAGCCTCGGATACAGCAGGTGCTGCGGCTCCTCCGCCCGCGCCTGGAGCAGCGGCAACTGCTACGGCAGCTTGAACGCCCCATTTTTCTTCTAATTTTTCTTTGAGCTTCGCCATGTCGACGACAGAGAGTTGGCTCAGCTTTTCTACCAATTCTTCTAGGTGTGGATGACTCATTTTTTTATTCTCCTAAATCAAATTTAATCTTTATTGCTCCGAACCGCTGGACGCTGCAATTTTTGCTTCAATGACTGAAAGCGTTTGCGCCATCGGCGATACGAGAAGGGCCAAAAATTGTGCTCTCATCTCATTAATTCCAGGCAAGCTCGAAAGATATAAGACTTCAGATCCTGGAATGAGTTTGCCCTCGATTTGTCCACAGAGGACTTGGAGCACATCGGAATGTTCTTTCGAAAACTTTATGAGGGCCTTAGCAGAAGGCATTGCATCGGATTCTTTTACGAATACTACGCCGACATGACCTGTCAAGAGCGATTTATCGATCTTAATCCCTGAAAGTTCCGCTGCTTTTAAAAAGACTCTCTTGCGAACGACCTCGAAGAAGCCACCGGCTTTCGCCAGTTGATCGCGAAGAACCCAAGCATTGTTGGGTTGGAGCTTTTCGTAGCGCGCGATAATCAAAGCGGCAGATCCGTCGATCTTATCCTTGATTTCGTTCAAAAGTAATTGTTTTTCATCTCTCATTGAAATCCTCTAATTATGCGATTGCTGAGGTGATGTCGATTTTCAAACCAGGACCCATCGTCGACGAGAGATACATCGAACGGAGATAAACTCCCTTCGCGCTCGAAGGCTTAGCTTTGTTGATCGCACTAATCAGGGTTTTGAGGTTCTCGACGAGACTGTCCGCCTGGAATGAGATCTTGCCGACAGCGTTGTTGATATTGCCAGTCTTATCGACTTTAAATTCGATCTTACCTGCTTTTACCTCTCTCACTGCTTTTGCGACGTCCGTTGTTACGGTTCCCGCTTTAGGAGTCGGCATCAAACCACGAGGGCCGAGCACTTTCCCCAATTTTCCGAGTTCACGCATCATATCCGGCGTCGAAATCAACGCGGAGAAATCGGTCCAGCCGCCCTTGATTTTCTCAAGGAGATCTTCGCTGCCGACATAGTCTGCACCTGCGGCGAGTGCTTCTTCCGCTTTGTCGCCTTTTGCAATGACGACGAGAACGATTTTTTGTCCTGTTCCGTGGGGAAGCGAGACTGTGCCTCTCACTTGCTGATCCGATTTCTTAGGATCGACTCCCACTTTAAGGGCCATATTGACCGACTGGTCAAATTTGACAGGAGGCGCTTTTTTGAGGATTTCTATGGCTTCCTCTAATTTATACGCCTTATTCGGATCGACCAGCTTGTCGATCTCTTGCATACGCTTGGATCGTTTTACCATGGTTAATCCTCAATTATGTCTACGCCCATGGAACGCGCTGTTCCCATGACCATCATCATGGCAGCTTCTTCGGACGAGATTCTCATGTCTTCTGATTTTTGCTTCGCAATTTTGCGAACTTGGGCTTTCGTGAGTTTTCCAACCTTGTCTCGGTTCGGAATTTTAGAGCCTGATTCAATCCCCAATTCTTTCAAGATCATCCGCGATACGGGAGATTGTCGAGTGATGAAGGTGAATGTTTTGTCTGCATAGACACTGATAACTACTGGGAGAATTTCCCCAGCCTTATCTTGCGTCTTCGCATTGAATTCCTTACAAAAAGCCATGATGTTAACCCCTGCAGATCCGAGGGCAGGGCCGATCGGAGGAGCTGGGTTGGCTTTTCCTGCTGGAATCTGCAGTTTTACCGTTTTAACTAATTTTTTTGCCATTTTCCTTTTTTCCGTTTATGAGTGTTTCGGCCAGCTAATATATCAAGCTGATCCGTTTTGGCGAGCAAGGATACCCTTACTCTCCCCATACGAAGACCCTATCCTAGGTTCTCGCCAGTCGATTGCTCGACTTGCCAGAATTCCAGGTCGTCGACGCGCGTATCGCGACCAAAGATCGAGACCATCACGCTGAGTCTTCCTTTTTCATGGTTGACTTCCATCACTGTTCCGACAAAGTTTACGAAAACTCCATCGGTAATTTTGACTTTGTCGCCCACATCGACTTTGTGCTTCTGGACGACACCTTTTTGGCGGTCTTCCAGTTCTTTCATCATGTTGCCCACTTCTTTTTCTGTGAGCGGAGCAGGTTTTTCGCCACCTAAAAAATCAATGACACCCGGAACGTTTTTTACAAACGCCCACGATTCGTCATCGAGATTCATCTTAACAAGAAGATAGCCGGGCCACATCCGTTTTTCGGAGATCTTCTGTTGCCCACGCTTGACTTCAGAGACATTTTCCGTCGGCATTAAGACTTCGGTTATCGTGTCGGAAAGCCCTTTGGACTGAATTGCTTCATCCAACGACTTTTTCACTTTTTTCTCGTGACCCGAAATCACTTGTAAGACATACCACTTATGCATCTCTTCCTCTTTAGCCAAATATGAGCCGTGCAATGGAGCCTATTCCTTCGAGCACACCTCGAATTCCAAGGTCTGCAATATAGATCGCAAAACCGAATATAAAGGTTGCCAAGATGACCGCTTTTGTCGAGTAAAACAACTCCGGCTTAGAAGTCCAAGTTACTTTTTTCAATTCATTTTGAACTTCGCGAAAGTAGGAAAGCTTTTTTCTTTCTTTCGTTGTCACCGCTGCCATTGTCATCCCTTTTCGCTCCTTTCACCTTTTAAATCGAGTGCGGAGGGACTCGAACCCCCGACCAGCGACTTTGGAGATCGCTGCTCTACCAACTGAGCTACACACCCAAACATGTAGAGCCCCTTACTGAAAAAAGGGGCTCATCTAAAATTACTTGATAATTTTAGATACCGTTCCAGCGCCAATCGTGCGACCGCCCTCACGAATCGCAAAACGCATTCCCTCTTCCATCGCAATCGGGTGGATGAGTTCAGCTTCCAGCTCTACGTTATCACCGGGCATGACCATTTCAGTTCCCGCAGGCAGAGTCACAGTTCCTGTCACGTCTGTAGTGCGGAAATAAAACTGAGGTCTGTAGCCTGTGAAGAACGGCTTATGGCGTCCGCCTTCATCTTTGTTCAAAATATAGATCGTACCTTTGAACTTCGTATGTGGCGTGCAAGTTCCTGGAGCGGAGAGAACCATTCCGCGTTCTACGTCGCCTTTCTCAATGCTTCGGAGCAGGACTCCGACGTTCTCGCCTGCAAGAGCCTCGTCCAAGATCTTGTTAAACATTTCAAGACCGGTCGCAACAGTATCGCGCGTTTCGCGAATACCGACGAGTTGGATCTTGTCGTTAACCTTGATCTTGCCTCTTTCAACACGTCCCGTCACTACAGTACCTCGACCTGAAATCGAGAACACGTCCTCGATCGGCATAAGGAATGGCTTATCCACTTCGCGAGCTGGCGTCGGGATCTTTTCGTCAACGATTTCCATCAATTTGATGATCGCTTGGACGTATGTTGGATCTCCTTCAAGAGCCTTCAACGCAGAACCGCGGATGATCGGCACGTCTTTGTAGCCTTTTGACTCGAGGAGTTCTGTGAGTTCCATTTCGACGAGCTCAACAAGTTCTTCGTCGCCTTTGCCGATCATGTCCATCTTATTGAGGAACACGACGATCGCGGGAACTCCGACTTGGCGCGCGAGAAGGATGTGCTCTTTCGTCTGCGGCATCGGACCATCTGTCGCAGCAACGACGAGAATCGCGCCGTCCATTTGCGCAGCGCCGGTGATCATGTTCTTGACGTAGTCGGCGTGACCTGGGCAGTCTACGTGCGCATAGTGACGCGTGTCTGTTTCGTATTCGACGTGGGATGCGTTGATCGTAATCCCGCGCGCTTTTTCTTCAGGTGTATTGTCAATCGAAGCGTAATCGCGGAATTTCGCGCCACCTCTTTCGGCAAGCACTTTCGTAATCGCTGCTGTTAGAGTGGTTTTACCGTGGTCGACGTGTCCGATCGTCCCGATGTTGACGTGTGGTTTATTTCTTTTAAATGCTTCTTTTGCCATGCGAACTTCCTCCGTTAGGCTCTAAATAAATTTGTTTTCACCTTGCCCAAGATAGGAATTGAACCTACGACCACTTGCTTACCATGCAAGTGCTCTACCACTGAGCTACCTGGGCGTTCATTCAAAAACTTAATGACGAGCATAAGCTCTAGTAAGCTTAATCACTTGGGCCAATTTTATCAATCCAAAATTATCATTTTTGGCGGTAAACGATTCGCGCCTTTGTTAAATCATAAGGAGATAACTCAACCGTGACGCTGTCTCCAACGTAAACTCGGATGTTGCGCATGCGCATTTTTCCGCAAAGATGGGCGATTACGCGCATCCCGTTCTGCAGAACTACACTAAAATTCATATTCGGCAGAAGTTCTTCAACTTTGCCTTCCATTACAATCGTTTCTTCTTTGGCCATAACACTTTTAGATGGAAATGCCTCTTATGAAACATCATTGAACCGTTAATTGTCAAACGATTTCTCATTTTTTTTTAAAAAACTTTCCGGTAGACTTGCTCTCCATGAAGAAAGAATGGCTAGACCGGCTCCTTTTTGTGAAGAAAAAATTTCACTCGATGGCATCTCCAGATGATAAATACACCTATTTAATCGAGCTGGGCCGGGCCCTTACCTCCTATCCTGACAATCTTCGAACCACGGACCGGATCGTCCCCGGCTGCCAGAGCACGCTCTACCTCGATACGCACTTAGAAGATGGCAAATTATTTTTTCAGAGCGCTTCCGATTCTCTCATTTCTCAAGGCCTCGCGGCCCTCCTCATCCAAGTCTATTCCGGCCTCCCCCCTGAAATAATCCTCCTAAATCCACCTCTATTCCTTCAAGAACTCGGCCTTTTCGCCAGTCTATCTCCTCACCGCTCTAACGGTCTGGCTAGTATTTACACCCGCATGAAACAGGATGCGCTAAAATTTTTAGTCCTCGCAAATTCTTAATCGCTTCTTAATTGATTTCCAAGTATACTTTGGCGCAAAAATTTAAGGGAGAATAATCAGTATGGGTATTCAAGCACTTCTAGCGCAGGGAGCTCAATCCCCACTACTTTGCCGAAGACTGCTAGAAGACCCGCAGGAGATTGCAAATTCGCATCACTGTAAAGGAACTCTTTACAGAGTCGCTTCTATCATCTCAGCTCTCGCAATGGTGGCAATTTTCACAAGTTCCATGGCCGTATACCTCGGATTGATGGCGATGCCGCCCACTTTCATCGTTGCGATCGGCCTTATCTCAGCTTTTGTATGTATGCAGGGCTTGAGCCTTTGGCATTCTGGGACGACTCAGTTTGTCAAGGCCAATGAATATCAACTCGTCGCCGACAAATTAAATACGGATGACGCCGACGGAGGGGTTCGCGACTGGGACGCACAAAAGATCGGAGCGTTTTTTCGCGAGCAGAATCTCTTGCCGCATCTATTTACTCCTGAAGCTTTGGAAGCAATCCCCAAAGACCACCAGTTATTCAAACTCCTTCCCCTCATCGCCTACTACAAAGTGCTGACTGAGCAAGCGGAAAAAATAAAACGAGCGTTTGATGAAAATATTCGCTGCGCAGAAGAATTCGATGGTCCCAATCAAGAAGAATTGGAAATGAGGCATCGGTTCACTGCGATGAATAAGGCAGAAGAACTCGCCTTTATTCAATTGAATCGAGCGGTTATTCTTGAAAATCTTAAATTTCCCGAACAGGAATACGGCTTTGGAGTCGTCGAGTTGCAGGAAGAGTTAGAAGATGGCACCGAAGAAATCATTCTAGCCAATGGCCTCAAAATAGATGGGCAATCGCAGGGCGTTCTTAATAAAAAACAGATCCAGATGCGAGCTCTTGATTATATTGTAGGGCGAGATCGAGTGTTTTTTGTGAATCGCCTAAACGATCCCATTACATTGGAGGATTTTAGGGAGTCTGAACCGAAAGATATGCGTGCAAGGCTCTTCGACCCTCCGGCACCTGCGCCAGATTTTAATGCTCAAAATTTAGTGTAATAAACAAAGAAGCTCGTCTTCTTCGCCGCCAGTGACTTCGACGGTTCCGTCTTGATGGATCAAGACATCCGATTCGAGCCGAATCCCGAATTCTTCACTCAGATAGATCCCCGGCTCTATTGAAAAACAGGTCATCGGCAAAAGGGGCCGCGCGTCGTGCATTTCGAGGTTATCCATACGGGTACCGCTGCCGCGCAACACGACTTCAATGCTGTGCCCTGTTCGATGAAGAAAATATTCTCCATAGCCGGCTTTCCGAATCACTGTCCGTACGGCTTCGTCCACTTCCCATCCTTGGA
>CAZFWE010000087.1:0-6722 GCA_964522685.1 uncultured bacterium
TATACATGCAAATCTGTCAATTAAAACTTGTGTGTAACACTATGCTCTTAGAGACCCTTACAGAACCTAAGTTATGCAAGAGGTCTAATCCCTTCCTTCCTAGGAAAGAAATGAGAAAAGCACCGGTATCCTGTGCTACCGATTGCCAAAGAAGCGAGCCAAGGAATGGAGCTACTAATCAATCCTCCCGCTTGTCCTGCAGGAGTCAACCGGACTAATGCGCACATCGCCCCTACAACTGCAAATACAGTGTTTGTGATTGTGAGGATCTTAGTTTCCTCTTTGATGGAAAGATCGGGATCGTACTGCCAGTGGATTAAACCGCCAAGCGAGCCTCCAGTGATCAGGGCAAGTGGATTCGCAGCGATGAAGGCGATGCAGGAAATGGAGAATAAAATAAGAACAAAGTGCTTCTCCATGAATACATCGACTTTCTCTGCGACCATTTTACAAAAATCGATGGTTTTGTCTTTATAGACTTCAAATGTTTCTTTTCCTGGATTGATTGGGGTGATTGAGGTGATTGAAGATTCCATATTTTGTCCTCCTTTGATCGAGGAAAGAGCATAAATGAAAATGTTTAATCCGCACAATAATATTAATGCTTTTTTTCTATACTGAGAGTGATTCAAAAATCGGGATTGAACAAGGAGGCGCCCTCAATTTAAGCCAGACTTTGCCGGCGCCGAAGCCGCTCAACCTGAAAGGTTGAGCGATGCAGGTGGATCTTAAATTGAGTGGTTGTCGGCGCAGCACAAACCGATTTTTGAATCATGAGCGGTATAACTCATCAATTAAGGTAGCGACTAGACCGCTCCAGCCGGTTTGGTGCGAAGCCCCAAGGCCACGGCCGTTGTCTCCATGATAGTGTTCATAGAAAAGCAAGAGGTCCTTCCAATGTGGGTCGGTATTAAAAATGTTATAATCGCCATGGGTAGGCCTTGTATTTTCCGGCGTTAGGCGGAAAAGATCGATGAGGCAGTTTCTCAACTTTGCGATCAATTTCTGGAAGGGAAGATCTTTCCATTCGTCTCCGAGAGCTTCGGAATATCGAAGAAGAGATTCTACCATTAAAAAATTGGTTGGCATCCAAACAGGTCCTCGCCAGTTCGAGTTGCCTCCTTTGACTTTTTCCAGCGATTCTCCGGGCTCGTAGCCCACACTACTCCCTTCAAAAGAAAGGGGATTTTTCTCGTGAAATTTTGAAATGCTCCGAAGTCCGAAGGGAGAGAAAAATTCCTCAGGATCCCACATCTTCTCAAAGGTCTTCACAATCTGATTAGGGTTCACAAGAGAGAGAAGATAACGCCCTTTTTTCCCTTGATCCGGATAAATACATGTTTTGCAAGCGGCCTCTTTTTCGCGCATGAAAAGATGAGCGTTCGCATAGAAGATAGGGAATTGTTTCATCTCGTCATCGTCGAGAAATTCGACTGCATATAGAGGGATGAGGCCCACAAACGAGCGGATCTTCAGTTGTTCATGGCGGCCATCGGGATAAGAGATAACGTCATAGAAAAAGCCGTCTTTATCATCCCACATCGGAGCCTCTTTCCCTTTCGAGATCTGAAGAGCTTGAGCAATATAGACGAAATGCTCGAAAAACTTAAGGGCCATCCCTTCGAAATGAGATCTTTTCTTCGTCAGCTCAAGTGCAATGCGCATCATTGTAAGGGAAAAAAATCCCATCCAGCCCGTGCCGTCCGATTCCTCAAACTGACCTCCGCCTTTGAGAGATTTACTCCGGTCGATGACGGAAATGTTGTCGAGACCTAAAAAACCCCCTTCGAAAAAATTATTCCCCTCTTTATCGACTTTATTGACCCACCAGGTAAAGTTCATGATGAGTTTTAAAAAGACCTCTTCGAGAAAATTGATATCTTGGCTTCCATCGATCCGATAGACTCGAAGAGCCGCCCAGGCTTGCAAGGGAGGATTCAAATCGGAAAATCCCCATTCATAGGCGGGGATCTGGCCGTTGGGATGCATGTACTGGTGCTTGAGCAAAATATGGATCTGCTCTTTGGCAAGCGCAGGATCAATTTTCGCGAAAGCGACCGCATGAAAGCATAAATCCCAGGCGGCAAACCACGGATATTCCCATTTGTCGGGCATCGAAATCACCATGTTGGCATTCAGATGGCGCCAGTGGTTATTCCGAATATTCTCCCGACTCTCGGGAGGTGGTGCAAAGGCCGGATCTCCCTCGAACCACCGCTGTACGCGGTAGTGGTAAAATTGTTTACTCCAGATCATCCCCGCATACGCTTGCCGTTGGATTTTTTTATCGTCTTCACTCAATTTCAAAGATTGGATTTCGTTGTAAAATGCATCCGCTTCTTTTTTCCGAAGAAGGATCGTTTTATCGACCTCTTTCAGAGGATTTTTCAAGATTTCCGACGTAAGCCGCAAATGGAATACTTTCGATACTCCAGGAAGAATCTCTACCTCGTAGTGAAACGCCGCTTTGGTCCCCGTCTTTTCTTTATTAACGCAGTTTTCTTTCTCGATGATATGCCGGTGGAAGGCGTCTTTTACATAAGGGGTCCTGTTCTCTGTGTTGTAAAGGCGCTTAAAATTTGTCTCGTTGTTCGTGAAGAGGAGTTCTGCGCCTGGATCGGCGTAGAGGTTAATTGGCTCTCTCGTATATTCGAATGAAACTCCAGAAAGTGGTGGCAAGTTCGAAGGGTCCGCGTAAAAACTGATAAAATCTTTGGAAATCAGCCCCTCTTTAATCTCCGGGATTAACAGTTCGCAATTTTTTTCCCAAGACCAGCAATTGCGAAAAAAAAGTTGTGGCAAGACGTGAATGCTCGCGGCCTCAGGCCCACGATTGAAAATTTCAATCCGAATCACTGTATCTTCCGGCCCCGCCTTTGCATATTCGATAAAAATGTCAAAATAGCGATTTTCTTCGAAGACTCCTGTATCCAAAAGTTCATATTCGCGATCCTGAGTTCCCCGTTTTCGATTTTCATCGATGAGTTTTTGATAAGGAAACTCTCCTTGTGGATACTTGTACAAATACTTCATATAAGATCCGGTCGGCGTCGCATCGAGATAAAAGTAGTATTCCTTTACGTCTTCTCCGTGATTTCCCTCCAAAGAACTCAAGCCAAAAATCCGCTCTTTGAGAATTCGGTCGTTCCCATTCCAAAATGCACACGAGAACACAATTGTTTGAAAAAAATCGCAATATCCTGCGATTCCATCTTCTCCCCAGCGATACGCTAAAGATCGGGACATGTCGTGCGTTGTGGAGGCCCACGCATTACCGTCTGGACTATAATCTTCGCGAACGCTACCCCAGGACCTTTCTGAAACGTATGCTCCCCACTTTTTCCAAGGATGGATCTCTTTTTCTGACAAACTTTTTAAGCGTTTTTGTTCTTGCGACATCTCCCACTCTTCCTTTAAATGGCTCTTCATAATATATAAAAGTTTTTAACGCTAGGAATCAATGAAAGCCATTGCACTCACTCCTGGAACAAAAAATCTTCGACTTGCGGACATTCCGGAGCCGCACATCCAAAAAGAAACCGAGATTAAAGCGCGTGTCCTCAGTGTCGGCATCTGCGGGACGGACCGCGAGGAAGCTTCGGGCGGCAGAGCTGATGCGCCTCCTGGAGAAAAAGAATTGATCATCGGACATGAGATGATCGGCCAAGTCACTGAGATAGGCAAAAAAGTGACGCGCGTGAAACCCGGTGATTTCATCATCATCACCGTGCGCCGCGGCTGCAGTGCATGCGCCGCGTGCAACTCTTTCCGCTCTGATTTGTGTATGACGGGTCACTACACGGAACGAGGGATCAAAGGGCGCCACGGATTTCACGCAGAATATGTCGTCGATGATGAGATCTACGCCGTCAAGGTCCCCCCGGCAATCGCACCGATCGCCGTACTCACTGAGCCCGCTTCGGTTGTGGAAAAAGCGATCGAAGAAGCGGCTATGATCCAACTCACTCGGCTTCCCTATCTCAAGAGCGATCCTCATTGGTATATCGGAAAAACCGCCATCGTCGCTGGCCTCGGCCCGATCGGGCTTCTCGCCGCCCTTATCCTCAGCCTCCGCGGCGCGCACGTTCTCGGCCTCGACAGGGCTCCTGAAGACAGCCTCCGAGCGAAAAGCCTCGCACAAATGGGCGGCACCTACATCAATGACAAAAATCTCGACCCGGAGCAATTTCGGAAAACCTACCCAGATGTCAATATGATCCTGGACGCTGCCGGAGTTGCAAAACTCGATTTTGATCTTCTCGATCTTCTCGGAACAAATGGAATTTTCGTCCTCACAGGCGTTCCCGGCGATCAGAGACTTACCGAAGTAGAGGGCGCAAAATTAATGCGAAAGCTCGTCCTTAAAAACCAAGTGATGCTCGGCAGCGTCAATGAGAGCATCGACCATTTTGCCCAAGGTTTGAAAGATTTTGAAGCAGCGGAAAAAAAATGGCCCGGCCTCATCCAAAAATTCATCACTCAAAGGATCCCTTTCACCGATTTTCAAAAAGGTCTTGACCAGCATACGCCAAACGAAATCAAAGTGATTATCGATTGGAGTAAATCTCGATGAACTACGACCTTATCATCATCGGAAGCGGTGCCGGCGGAGGCACTCTCGCCTACGCTCTGGCAAACTCGGGATTGAAAATCCTAGTCATCGAGCGAGGCGATTTTCTCAAGCGAGAAAAGGAGAACTGGCTCCCCAAATCGGTCTTTGTAGAAAATCGCTACCACACCAAAGAAAAGTGGTACGACCAGAATGGCAAAGCATTCTCTCCCGGCATGAACTACTATGTCGGCGGCAACACAAAAGTGTATGGCGCGGCGCTTTTAAGACTTCGAGAAAAAGACTTCGAAGAAATCCGCCATTATGGAGGCGTATCCCCCTCTTGGCCGCTCAGCTACAAAGACTTCCAACCCTATTACCTCGCTGCCGAAAAACTCTATTCCGTCCACGGCCAAAGGGGCGAAGATCCCACCGAGCCACCCGACTCATCTCCCTATCCTTTTGAGGCGATCAGCCATGAGCCCTACATCCAGCAAATCACCGATCAGATCAAGCAAAAAGGGCTTCATCCCTTCCATCTTCCTCTCGGACTTCGTCTCAACGAGAAGCAAATACAAAACAGCCCCTGTATCCGCTGCGACACCTGTGACGGGTTTCCCTGTCTCGTCGATGCCAAAGCCGACGCCCACATCACTTGCATTAATCCGGCGCTTCAAACAGGCAATGTCACTCTACTGACCCAAGCAAAAGCGCTCCGACTTCTCACGAATACCGCGGGAACAAAAATTGAAGCCGTTGAAGTGGAGCAAAATGGCCAATTAAACCGGTATCGAGCAGACCGCTTCGTCGTCTCTTGCGGCGCGATCAACTCGGCGGCTCTTTTTCTGCGCTCGAAAAATGAAAAACATCCTCGAGGCCTGGCCAACGCTTCCGATCAAGTAGGGCGCAATTACATGTTCCATACCAATTCGGTCATGATCTCTGTCTCTACTACGAAAAATCCTACCAAATACGAAAAAACAATGGCGATTAACGACTACTACTTCAACGCTCCAGACTCGGAACTGCCTCTTGGCCACATCCAGCTCCTCGGCAACGTCAAAAAAGAGATGCTCGCCGAAGATGCTCCCAAATTTGCCCCCGGCCTCGCGCTTGAATTTTTAGCCGACCATTCCGTCGGCTGGTGGCTCACAACGGAAGATCTGCCGGCGGCCAGCAACCGGGTTTCTCTGAATGCGCAAGGAGATATCATCTTAGCTTACGAGCCCAACAACGAGGAGGCGCACCGCCGCCTTCTCCAGAAGCTCAAAGAGATTCTCAACCACATCGGCGGGCATACGCACTTTTTTCCGAATAAAGTGTACTTATCACAAGAAATTTCAATCGCCGGCTGCGCCCATCAAGCGGGGACTCTCCGCTTCGGAAACGATCCGAATACATCCGTCTTAGACTTGGATTGTAAAACGCATGAGATCGAAAATCTCTACGCAATCGATTCGAGCTTTTTCCCCTCCATCGGTGCGGTGAACCCGACCTTGACCATCATCGCCAATGCGCTGAGAGTAGCTGAGAAACTCAAGGCATAGGACTGCAATTCTTGTTCAAAATGACGATGGGAAGCATTGGATTAAAAAGAGCCGAGCAGGCGCTTAAATTCGAGGCCGTCCGGATCAAAAGATCGGTCTTAGAAAGAAGAACGCAATCGAGAAGAGCCTCTTCCCCTTTTCGATAGGCGTTTTTCCGGGAAGCGTGGACCGCTTTTCCATTCGTTGAACGGATAGCGTCGAGATAGATTACCTTCTCCTTATAGCGTTCGGAAATCGCATCGAGAAAAGCCTTTTCATCGGTTGCAATGAAGAGTTTGTACTTGAGTTTAGCCCCGATCGCCTTTTCAATTTCCCGATAGACCTCCTCATATTCGATACGGGGCGCTTCGGAAATTTTATCAGTCCCACGATAATGGATTCCGATGACGAATTGCCCCTTGAAATACTTTTTGACAAAGGCTTCGATCTTTTTTTGGAGCGGCTTTTTGATGACGATGTATTTCTCGATCAGCCGGTGAGCTTCTTTGCGGCTCATCTGAGACATCGTTTTATCGGCAAAAGTCGATTGTTGCTCATCGGTGATTTCAACGAGCACATCCGTCTTACTTCCTAAAGAGATCGGCTCGAAGTAATAAGTCCACCAATTTGCCCCCTTTTTCTTGTCG
>CAZFWE010000088.1:0-2742 GCA_964522685.1 uncultured bacterium
ATGCATCTTACAGGCAAAAAGTGACTCTTCATTTACGCACCGAATTGAAACAGGGACGGGCTCTGAAAGAAATTTTTGTTCGTATTCATATCCAGAAGGTGGATCTGTATCGATTTCAACTTTAATTCGAATCATTATTTCTCGATGCACTCCTTTGAGAAGATCGGAATGAACTCCTATTTTTAACGTTTCCTGCACAGTGGGTGTTTTCAAAAAAGCTGATTTGATGGGAGTTTGCATTTTCTTGCCTTGTTCTTTGAATGTCACATCAAAGCCATACGAAGACAATTCACTTTTCACCGCTTCTCCATATGACTCCCAACTCCACTTTGGATTCGGTGTCAATAATGTAAAATCAAGATCTTCAGAAAAACGATCTAAATCGTAAAAAATGCGAAGCGCTGTCCCACCATAAAATGCTGCATGTTCAAAAAATTTTCCTCTCCAAAGTCCCAAAAGAGCAATTTCTTGGAAAATTTCACGCAAGGCTTGATCGTGTTCTTCCAAAGATTGCAGCTTATATTTACTTAACATGAGTTCAATAGCTTTATTCATATGAATTCCATAAGATATTTAATTGCGCTGTGAGGTTTTGCTTTATACAACTCTTTGATATGCTCAGGATTTAGAGTGGCAACATCTTCTTCTTCGATACGAAGATCTTCAAATAGTGTTTCTTTAAAGTGCTTCAAGGAGGAAAAACGCCCACGACGCATCACAAGCAAATCGACAAGTGCTTTTTCTTTGGTAGCGATTAAAGCTCGGGATTCTGTAAATTGCACAAGAGTGCAACCTGCTGAAAAACAATCAAGAGGCTGATGATCATAAGTATATAGACCTATAGGCGTCTGAAATTGTTTGGATCTTTTTGTCGTAACACTTGTAACCGTTGTGACTCTCTCGGGAATCAACCGATAATACTGACAAGCCCATTCGAGAGACACATATGAAGGTCCAAATAGCATGTTTGCAGCGATTTCAGGAGAATACGGTTGTTTTGCAACTTTCGGGCCGAAAATATAAATCCCCTTTTTTATCCTGATCAACGCCCCGTTTTTTAATAACTGATTCAGCTTAACTCGTTCATTTTTATAGATTTTTAAGCAATCCATCACAAAGCCATAATCAAAAATCGCTCCGGGAGCTTTCTCGAGAAGTATGGCCAATCCAGGATCTATGCCGGAAACCCTTCTCATATTCAACCTCTATGTTAGTTTTATGCTAACATACTGGTCATTTTCGAACAACTGGGAGCTGTATAGAATTTGTTTAAAAGCCGGTGTGTCCATTGAAAGGGAAACGCCAAATCATGGATGTCTGTTCCAAAACTGAACAATAGAGCGGTGAGGAGCTATTTTTGATCATTAGAAGGGGTGAAACGATCTCAGCATTCTCCCTTGACATTCCCTTTTTGCTTCACTATATCGTCACTCTTATAGGCTTATAGACAAATATTCCATGTTAAACAGCTGTCTGCTATCTTGCATAGCTATTCTCTTCTGCACTTCCCTCGTGGCACAACCGACAGGGCCCACTCTCATTTCCGGGGAGGCGGTCGTCTCATCGACAGGTCACAACATGCTGATCCAAAGCGGTGAAAAGACCATTTTGGATTGGACTCGCTTCTCTATTGCAGAAAACGAGCGTCTGTATTTCCAACAAGCACATGCTCAATCTGCCGTGCTCAACCGCGTCAGTGGATTAGAGGCAAGCCATATCCTTGGAGCGCTTTCCTCAAACGGAAAAGTGTTTTTGATTAATCCAGCAGGAATTGTCGTAGGAGCCAACGCCCGCATCGAGACAAGCGGCTTTCTCGCCTCGACGTTCGATGTGCTCAACGAGGATTTCTTACAAGAGAGAAGCCTCTCATTCCAAGGAGATAGTGAAGCGAGCATTGTCAACCAGGGAGCCATCCAAGCCGTAGAAGGCGATATCTTTCTTGTAGCAAGAAGAATCGTCAACGAAGGGAGCCTCGAAGCTCCAGAAGGGCGAGTTGTTTTGGAAGCGGGCTGTGATATTCTCTTGCGGCCTGAAGGTTCTCAACACCGTTTTATTCGAACCCACTCGTTGGAAGAAGGGGAAGCAGCTCTCGAAAATAGCGGTACTATCGCTGCTGCCGTCGCAGAACTTCGAGTGGCCGCCAATCCCTATACCAAGGCCATCCGACAGAGCGGCAAGATCTTAAGCATCGAAAAATCGGGAGGAAAAATCCTGCTCGTAGCTGAAAAAGGCGTTTGCGAAGTGAGCGGCTCGATGATCGCCCAAAATGGGGGCACAGTCCATGTACTCGGAGACGATGTCCGGCTCCTCGATGAGGCGCACATCGATGCCTCGGGAGAGTTCGGCGGCGGCGCAGTGCTCATCGGCGGCGACTATCAGGGCAAAAACGAAACCATCCAAAATGCCAAACATACTTGGGTTGGTAAAGAGACGGTGGTAAAAGCTGACGCGCTCCAGAGTGGGAATGGCGGCAAGATTATTTTCTGGAGCGATGAGGCGACTGCGCACTATGGTCAAATCAGCGCGCGCGGCGGCGAGGAAGGAGGCGATGGCGGACTCATTGAGGTGTCGGGAAAATATCTCGATTTTCAAGGAGTGGCGGATCGAAGAGCTCCTCATGGTCAAATGGGACTGCTACTTCTCGATCCGATCAACATTACGATCTCGGGAGTGGACTCAGCCAATGTGATTAATCCGGGAGGCGGAGGGACTTACACGTTTAGCGGCTGTGCATCGCCAGCC
>CAZFWE010000088.1:2752-6630 GCA_964522685.1 uncultured bacterium
GTAGCCAATCTCAATTTAGGCTCTGTCACTATCTCGACAAGTGCAACAGGAGGTGCCGGATGTCCAGATGCAGGATCTATTACGGTAAGCAGCCCCATCACTGTGGACCCTTCAGCAAATCCCTGGTCTGCAGCAACGACGCTCACTCTTAGCGCAAATGCCTTCATCTCGATTAACGCAGCGATTACCAATACGAGCGCTTCTACCGGTTTTACCGCAATGAATTTTACAGCGAGTGGGGTAGGCGCTGCTGCGAATCCGGGGATTTTACTTGCAAGTGGAGGGATTCTCACAACAAGCGGAGGCGATGTTACTTTGAACGGCACCTCTGACACAACGACGAATGCAAGCCACGGAGTGTCTTTCAACGGCGGGCGGATCGCAACAGGAAGCGGCAATATTTCAGTAACCGGATTTCAGTCAGTAGGTGCTACAGCAGCGAATATCTTCGGCATCAACATGAATACAGCTAATGGGATGACCAGTTCTTTCGGCAATATCACTTTGAGTGGAATATCAAATAAAAGTAGCAGTAACGGGAATTTTGGGATTAACATTCCGCAACCTTGGACAACAGGAACAACAGGTACTTTGACTTTTCATGATTGCATTGGAGGACCAGGGAGTAACAGTTTCGGAGTCGTTGTTCAATTAGGCGGATCCATTTCTACTTCGGGGGATATTATAGCTACTAATAACATTCGGTCCGGATTGGGCATTGGAAGTGATTCTGGTGGTTTCTATACAAGTAGCCCGATTAGTTCCAGTGGAGGAAATATTCAAATTACAGCTTCCTGTACATTAGCAAGTGCTGGTGTGCGTAATGGAATGGGCATTCGAATGGATTCGGGAGGAAGTTTCAGCACAACAGGAAATGGCGCTATTAGTTTAATAGGAATAGGGCCTTCTAATTTTGGTGTCGCAGGTGTCTTCATTGCATCCGGAGCAGGTGGTTTAACTACAGTGAATGGAACGATTAATGTCGCAGGAAACATGCCGGGCGGCTCGCAAACCGGCATCGGCGTTTTATTAGCAGCCACTAATTCTCTCAAAAGCACCTCAGGTCCCATTAACATCAGCGGGACGAGCAGTGCAACCGGCACTGGTTCTCATGGCGTTTCAGTGACGGACAGCTGGACGACGGGAACGACGGGAACCGTGACGTTTGGTTCTTCCATTAGTGATGGAACTGTGACGATTGCCGGCTGTCAAGGGGGCACTGGCGGCGGCAATGGGATCAACGTGACAGCAGCTTTCACAACAGCAGGAAGCGTCACAGCGACGACCTCCATCACTGGTCGAGGCAGCGGCGGCATCGGGTTTGCCTCAAGTGCAAATTTCTCCACCACCGGAGCCTCGCATCCCATCGCGATTACAGCCAATGCAACAGGCACCACAGGCTCATGCCACGGCATTTCGTTGACAAGCGGTAGTATGAGTACAAATGCAGCCAGCAGCCCCATTACGCTCATCGGAACAAGCGGCGCGAGCAGCGCAATCTCGCAGGGAGTTAATCTCTCTGGAGGAGCGGTTGCGACGACGTCATCTGATATTTCAATCACAGGCGTCGTACCGATGGGAGCTACGGGACCAGACTCTCGTGGTTTCTTGATGCTGACTGCGAATGGAGTGCAAAGCAATTCTGGTAACATCACCATCAGTGGAATCTCCAATTCCAGTGGACTCGCCCCTCATGGAGCGGATTGGCGTTTCGATGGCACAACAAATAGTACAGGAATCCTCACTTTTACTAATTGTGTAGGAGGTCCTTCAGCGGGTGCTAGCGGGCTTTTGATAGTGGGATCTCTTACCAATGGGGGAGATATTATTGCCACGAATAATATTTCAACACTAGCTACCAGTGGCGATGCAAGGGGGTTTTATAAGCATACGACCGGCAATATGACTTCTACAGCCGGCAGCATTCAGATCACGGCAACTGCGACAGCTCCAGGTTCAACCGTTGCTCATGGCATTCAGTTGCTTGGTGGGATAGTAAGCGTAGTTGGGGATAATACTATCACTCTAATAGGAACAGGTGCTAGCACCGGCATTCAGGTAGCTGGAAGTAGCGTTACTTCAGCAAATGGTACACTCTCCCTTACAGGAGTAGCTACAGGCACCGTGAACGCTTGCCAGGGCATCTCGCTCACAAGCGGTGGTGTGAGTACAACCGGTGGAGGGGCGATCACCTTGAACGGTACGGGAGGCTCGAGTAACACTGCGTCTCATGGGATTAACCTTACAGGAGGAGCATCTACTATCTCGACGACTACAGGCAATGGAAATATTTCCCTTACAGGTGTGGCTTCAGGCGGCGCTGCCGCAAGCTTCGGCATCAATATCGCAGGGAGCGCTGTGAGTGTCATTAACAGCACTTCCGGTACGATTACAATCTCCGGAACAAGCTCTGCCACGCTTGCAGGGGCTCACGGAGTGTCTATCGCTAATGCCTGGATTCCCGCTACAAGCGGTCTCGTTACTTTTTCCAATTGCACAGGAGGTAATACGGGTGCAAGCCATGGGGTCAATTTAGGTGCAGCATTCACTGGTAATGGGGATGTGACGTTTTCTACTTGTCAAGGAGGCACGGGCGGCGGCAATGGGATCAACGTGACCGCAGCTTTTACGACTGCGGGGAGCGTCACAGCGACGAATTCCATCACTGGCCAAGGTAGTGGCGGCGTCGGCTTTGCTTCCAGCGCAAATTTCTCCTCCACCGGAGCCTCGCACCCCATCGCGATTACAGCTACTGCAACAGGCACCACAGGTACATGTCATGGTATTTCATTGACAGGCGGTACTCTAAGTACAAATGCAGCCAGCAGCCCCATTACACTCATCGGAACAAGCGGCGCGAGCAGTGCGGCATCATTCGGGGTCAATCTTGCGAGTGCGGCCAATTCAATCACGAGCACTTCAGGAGCAATTAGCGTAAGCGGTACAAGCTTAGGCGCTGCAGCAGGATCTCACGGAACTGCAATAGCTGCCGCTTGGACACCTGCTACTTCGGGAACAGTGACTCTTACAGGAACTGGCGGCAACATCGGCGCAAGTCATGGTATAAACATAGGCGCTGTATACACAGGAGTCTCGCCTGTTATTTTCTCGAGCTGCACAGGAGGAACGGGTGGAGGTAGCGGCATCAACGTGGGAGCTACTTTCACGACAACGGGAAGTATCACCGCAACAAATTCCATCCTGGGACAAGGAGCCGGCGGCATCGGGTTTGCGTCAAATGCAAACTTTAGCGGCAGTACGATCGCGATTACTGCAAGCGCCAATGGAATGACAGGCGCATCCCATGGGATTTCGATTACAGGTGGTTCTGTAAGTACAAGCACTGCAGCGATCACGCTCATAGGAACGAGTGGCGCAAGCAGTACAGCGGCCTTTGGCGTGAATCTTGCAAGTTCTGCCAATTCGATTACAAGCGCCTCAGGTCTCATCAGCGTGACAGGCATCAGTCAAGGAACAGTCGCTGGATCCAACGGCATCTCGATCAATACGAATTCTTGGGCAGCAGGAACGACAGCAACACTCACCCTAACAGGAACCGCAGGTTCTACAGGAGCCAGTTTCGGGATCGATAAAGGACAGGCTCTGACAAGTAACGGGCCGATTGTATTCAACGGAACGTCTAGTGGAGGAATTGGCTCTTATGGCAACCGCTGGAGCGGCAATATCACGACGACCGGAGATGCGCTTACAGTATCGGGATCGACTTTCTTAAATAGCGCCGTCATTGTCGATACAACAAGCTCTGCCCCTGCAGGCGCAGACATCCTCTTCTCAGGCTCCGGTGCGACGATCGACGGCTCACAAAATCTGACATTGCTGGCCGGAACAGGAGGCGCTGTGACATTCGGAGGCGCCAT
>CAZFWE010000089.1:0-6606 GCA_964522685.1 uncultured bacterium
AACGAGCAGCGCTCTTTTTTCGCGATGTATTTTTTTCGATGACGCTTCTGCTCATCATTTTGATCGGCAGCGGCGAATTGCTCCTTTACTATTGGATCGAATCCTCTCCGATCGCCTATTTAGTCATGCTGATTTTGCCAGGAGTTCTTTTTGTCTGCCTCTTTGGGATTTGCAGCGCTCTTTTGCATTGCGAGAAGTATTTTTTTTTAACAGGAGTAGCGCCCGTTGCGTACAACGCGATTTGGTTGAGCGCTGTTTGGGTGTTTCGAAATGAGCTCCCTGAAACGGCCGCAATC
Organism: uncultured bacterium; assembly: GCA_964522685.1. Taxonomy (GTDB): domain Bacteria; phylum Chlamydiota; class Chlamydiia; order Chlamydiales; family SM23-39; genus CAITMJ01. The sequence continues at coordinate 297 of CAZFWE010000089.1, forward strand.
GGCCTTTCGATCGCCATTACGCTTGCATTTTTTTGCCAATGGTTCATGACGGTGCCGAAAACAGCTTCTTTTGCATTCCGGTATCTTTCCTGGAAAGAATGGTTCAAGCCTCGCTTTTTTTCTTTGGAAATTCGAAGGATGTTCGCTTCTCTTTCTCTCGGCATTTTAGGCGTAGCGGCGGTGCAAATCAACACAGCTGTAGATACTATTTTCGCAAGGCTCTCCTCTCTCGAAGGCCCTGCATATCTCAACTATGCGATTCACTTGCAGCAGCTTCCGCTCGCTTTATTCGGGATCTCTATTTCATCCACCTTACTTCCTCCGCTTTCTCGCGCCTTTCAAGCGGACGATAAACGTCTAATGCTGCATCTTTTGGAATCGGCTGTCTCGAATGCGCTGTTCTTCATCCTCCCTTGCACGGCTGCAATTTTTGCGCTCGGCAGAGTCAGCGTCAACCTTTTGTTTGGAAGAGGAGATTTTACCGCGGTGTCAGCCCTGCATACGACAGAATGCCTTTTGGGATATGGCGTTGGGCTTGCTCCTACAGTCCTTGCGCTTCTTTTTGCACCGGCGTTTTATGCGAAAAAAGATTTTCGCACGCCTACTTTCGTTTCGCTTTTTTCGATTGCGCTTAATTTTTTGCTAAACTTGTTGTTCATCTCGACATTCCATTTTGGACCTGCGAGCCTTGCGTATTCCACCAGCTTTGCTGCTCTTGCCAATGCGAGCCTCCTTTATTGGCTCCTGCCATTCAAGATCTCCTTTTTGTATACAGCTTGTAAACCGGCGGTTTGCAGCCTAGCGACAGCGGTGGTGGCGATTTTTTTTGACCGAACGTTTCTCCAAGATCCATTCCCTCGCCATTTCAGCGATCAATTGCTTCAATTTTTTGCCCTCTTTACAATCTTTTGCGGATTCTTCATTCTGGTGATGAGAAAAGAAATTTTTGCCATTTTGGGAAGAAAGCTATGAAGAGTTCTAAGAGACCGAAAATGAATCCGTTAACAGTCTCTAGCCTCATCGCACTTGTAATGCTCTCCGGATCGCTCGTTGCTGCTCCGGTTGAAAATACGTCGGCGCCGCAATTGATTGAAGAGGGATTTTTTATTTCACGAGATAGTTTGGTCGATGTTCGCGCGGGGTATGAAGGCGATTTTGTAGCCGATGCGAGGATGCAGCAGCACGAAGTGAGCAGTGGTCGGGTCGACAGCTATGAGCAACAGACGAACGCAGGCACCTTAACCCTCAATTTTTTAGATCGTCTTGACGTCTATGCGCTTTTCGGTTCTTCGAGGACTTGCGCTGATTGGCGCTTTACCATTAGCGGAGATGTCCATCGTGCGCAATTGGAGACGTTATATAGTTTTCTATGGGGTGTCGGCGTTCGGGGTATTCTTTACGAATCGGGTTGTTTCGCATTCGGAACGGGTGGCCGCTTCGAGTATTCTAAATACGACAATCTTTGGCTGACCATCGACGGAATTGTCCAGCAGGTAAGCGGAACTGAACTCCATTGGCGCGTTTGGCAGATTGATCTCGACATGTCTTATAAAATCGATCTTTTTACCCCTTATATCGGCATCAAGTATTCGAATGTCCGTTCCGGGGTCGGCCTATTTTCAACGCCTATTTCCGATAGCGGTATGGGTGTAAATTTTTTTGAGAATCGGACGCCTGTCGGAGTATTCATCGGATGCTCTTTAAGCAGCGGAAAATATTTCATGCTGAACATCGAAGGCCGGCTTATCGATGAAGAAGCCGTGGCGATCTCCGGCGATTTTAGATTTTGAAAACAATTATACCAAACTCTGGCAATCCCTTTGAACGTTCATCCGCATCTTTTTTGCTGCTGAAATTCAAAGTTTATACCCAAGTCTGGTATGTGCTCTTCTTCTCAACCTCTCTACTCGCTGCGCCGATCGGCAATCCGGCTTCGCCGGTTCTTCTTCAACAAGGCGCATTTATACCGGATACGGTTTGGTGCCAGCCCAGGGCCTCTTTTTTTGAAGATTTTACGTTTCAACAGCAGCTTTCTTGCTCGAGCGCTCAAAATTCATCGACGAGCTCGGTCTCATCGCTCGGTTCGGTTACCTGGTCGATTCGGGAGCGATTCGATCTGTCTCTTATCCTAGGCAGCGCGGAAAATTATTTTCGGATCTATCAAGGCAATCGGCTGCTTGAGTTTCGTCCTAGCGGAGGGCTCGTCTGGTACGGAGAGGGAAAGCTCATCCTCTTAGAGGTCAAAGATACGGTTCTTTCGATTTTTGGTGAGGCCGGAGGGTGGAATTGGATGAAGGGGCCAGCCTACATAAATGAGCGTCCGCAAAAGCATGACGCTCATCTGCAAATGCGGTTTTGGCAGGCGGGAATTGCTTTGACCCAGCAAATCGGGTTTTTTTCTCCTTACCTGGGAGTCGCAGTTCTCCGGTCCCGTTGGAAGCTTACGGAAGCCTCTTCCAAAGTCTTTCGCTTTCATCAAAAATATACCGCGGGTCCCTTTTTAGGCTGTACGTTCAGCACCGCTTCCAAAATCGCGCTTAATATCGAATGGCGCGGCGAGATTGAAAATGCACTCACTGTTTCCGGCGAATTCCGGTTCTAAAGTTATACTGTAAAGCGGAAATCTAGCAGAAGATCCTTATGTACAGGAGCTTTTAGCGCAATTTCCCGCCCAGAATCCATTTTTGTTGTCGATACAACGAATGGCATTTGGCATCTCACCTTGCCTACAGGGGGCTTAACTAAGGGGCCCCGATTCATTCAGCTCGAATAGACGAATAGCGATTTTGCCGGACTCTCTTTGCCAATGATAAATGAGAGCCTTTGGATTAGCCCCCCACATCGTGGCATTCCAATTATATTTTAATGGAAGAGCAATATGATCTATTGGATTCAAGGCGATATAAAAAGATAATAAATAGTCCTCAGCAAAAAAATGACTGCTCCCATTTTTTTCCGTTCCTTCAATCCAAAGCTTCAATAGTGGAGAACTTTTTTCAACAAGAACAACTCCACCGTTATAGCCTTTCATCACAATCACTTCGTTTTTCGATCTATTTCTTACTACAAAAGAAGATGCTCTACACATGGCTAATTTTGCCTTGCGGAGAGGAAAAGATAATAGAGGATTTAGATTTCCAAGGACTTTGCAATCTAAGTCGAGCCAAAGGACTCGATGGAAAGGTGCTTGCTGGATAGCAAGGGGCTTTTGGAAATAGATCAATCGGTGAGGGGACCAAGGTTTTTTACAGATTTGTTCCCATCTTTCCTCTCGATAATGAAGTCCTTCTTCTGGAGGCATAGAGTCTGGCTTTGGGACGTCAATCAGATAGCCATTTTCCTTGCACCAATTGCGCCCTTCAGCGGTCATGCCAAAGTCAGCAAAAGCGATATTGCAAAGAGGATTGTGTTTACGAAAATGAGAATACCACCAAGAAAGAAGCCACTCTTGATTTGCATCGCAACCAACTAATACGCCTACAGACATTAATTTCTTTTTATGAATTCAATCTTAGAAAGTCAAGGAAAAGCCGGACCTCTCGAATAGGCAAATGGACTTTTTTTCCTAGTTGCTTTTTATTTTGAGCTTGCCTTATCATTCTTTGTTTTCTTTTAATGAAATTAGGACTGCCACATGAATCGTTCTCTTCTCCTCTCTGCCTTCACTATTCTAGCTTTTGGAGCGTTTGCGCAAACGACGCCGGCTCCTGTCGCACAAGGAATTGATATTCAATTTGATGACAAACAAACCGAAAACGACATGGATGCCTTGCGCCGATGGCTGCAAGACAAACGCCTCGTGAGTCTTAAAGAATTGGGCGGCGACCTTTCCATTAGCGGTGAAGTGCGAACCGAAGGACAATTCACAAATGAAAAAAGAGCGCCTCAAGGATCGGATGCTTTTATCCAGCAAAGAGGTATGAATAGCGCGACTGGAAAGCCTTCCTTAGCTTGGGATGTCGAATTCAACCTTATGCTTGACTATCATACCGAACGGACATGGGCGGCGATGAAGGTGGAATTCGATAATGACATGGGGATTCGCAGCGGTACAGTGAATAAAGTCAGGTTGGAAAAAGCATATCTTGGCGGACGGTTGATTGCTGGCGATACCTTCACATGGGACGCCGAGATTGGACGCCGTTATTTGAGCAATGTGTTCGACTCAAAGCTTCAATTCGGATCGATTTTCGACGGGTTCCTATTCCGATTTGGGAAGGCATGGCAAGATATCGGCGATTTTTATGCGAACGTCGGTGTGTTTTTGGTAGATGATCGCTTTAACCAATATGGCGAGGTCGTGGAGATCGGCGCACTGCGGATTGGTAATCTTCCTCTGAATATGAGGTATTCGATCATCAATTGGTATCGGCACTTTTCGCAGGAAGATTTAGGAAACGCTCCCACAGAAGCCAATCCCAATCCTCAGCCGGTCCCTCAGCCATGGCGCTATTTAACGAATCAATACACATTCTTCTACCAAGACTATCCCCGTTGGCTTGGTAAACGGCTTCTCAAAATCTACGCAGCTGGCTTGATCAATCCCCTTGCAAAGGGCGTAGTGCAAACCGGTCAAGTCATGGAAGAAGAGGTTCAACCCGATGGAAAAACCCATTGGAAAACTCTTGAAAAAGGGAAGAAAGAGAATCTAGGATGGTATGCTGGAGCCACGATCGGACTTGTCAAAAAGGCGGGCGATTGGGCGGTCGATGCGAACTATCAATGGGTTCAAGCTCAAGCTGTCGCCCAAACTGACTCCTCAGGCATTGGCCGCGGAAATGCAGCCGGCAGTGGGTTTTATACAGTCAAGCAAAATGGCAGCGGTGCGTTTACTACGCAATCAAATGCCTTCAGTTCGAATAACTTCAAGGGCTTCCAGGTAGAAGCTCTGTATGCTTTTACCGATAACCTTACCGTTCAACAGGTTTTCCAAATGTCTTGGACGTTGAATCGAAATATCGGTCAAAATGGGGACTATAAGCTGTACGAAGTCGAGTTTATCTACGCTTTTTAAGATTTTGGGTTATAAGCTTCCTTATTATTTTAAATCACTATAGGACAGCGTCTAAATTGTAAAGCCGCTTTACACGGAAGTCCTATTCTTTCGAGAAGTGGATCTCAATCTGCTTCTGATGCCAATGAAACCCCAGAAAACTTTTGGGGATTTTTTCCTTTTTACCATGTGCATGGACGATAGTAAAACGCATTTGTTCCAAAGCCTGTTGGTAGGCTCCGATGATTTTCTCGGAGGTGAAGCGGCGATGGAAGAAAAAGCAGACTGTATTGTTATTTTCTTGGAGTTTTTTCACTCGTTCAATGACTTTAGCGCGCACTTTTCCATTGGCTAAGTTATTTGGAGTGATTTGGATTGATTCGGTGAATCCGTTAAACCAGGGAAAATGCCTCAGAAAGGGGCTTGGCAGGAGAATTTTTAAATTGGATAGGCAAGAAAAAAACAAAATGGCATCCCACCATGAATTGCTATGAAGAATCACGATGGTCGAGGAATCGGGAATGGAAGATGTGATGACGAGCTTTCGAAACCGCTTTAAGATTTTTTTCGCGAAAAATGGGAAGAAAAACGAAGAAAGACGACCGGTTAGGATCACTGTGACGAAAAAAGTGAGGACTCCCATCACAAGAAAGCCGCTGGCGGCGCTAAATCCCAATTCTTCATTGATGAAGTAAAGGGCAAAAGCTGCTGCGAGAACGCCTAAGAAGCTGAAGAAACTCGTCGCTGCAATCACTTGGCCTCGCTTTTCATCAGGGCTATTGACTTGAATGAACGAATCGAAGGGAATCAGAAAGGCTCCGCCGACCATGCCGAGCAACGCGAGATTGAGTAGGGTCATCGTCAGCGACGAAGAAAAAAGATAGAGGCTGATAAAAAAGATTGCGATAAAAAAGCCCGTAATGCACGAAATGCCCGGTTCTACTTTGTCTTTTGAGAGTTGTCCGGCGATCATTGCTCCGATGGCGATCCCTACAGCAGTGGCTAAGAATAGATATCCTCCGCCGACTTCGCTAAGGCCTAACGACTGCATGGCAAAGGGAATGATATTCAATTGGGTATAGGCCCCGACAAATAGGAAAAAAGAAGACCCGAACATCGCAGTTATGAGGTGGGGAACTTTCCAGCTAACTCGTAATGTTTGGTAGATTTCATAAAGAAAGAACGGATTGATTTTTTTAGGCGAATTTTGTGGTTCGGTCCGACGAATCCCAAGGCTTGCAAGAAGGCCGCTGATGGCTACAAAGACGCAAAAAATGGCTTCGACCACGAAATTTTTAGGCGTGATATCGATGATAA
>CAZFWE010000090.1:0-6551 GCA_964522685.1 uncultured bacterium
CCTATATTTTGACAAATTCATAGAGCTAATCATACGATAGAAACGTGGCTTTACGAAAGATCTTTTTACTTCTGATTTTTGCGCTGCAATCTTTTGGTCATATTGCGGAAGAATTTGAGCATCTAGGCTATGTAGAAATTTGCGGCGAGAAGCAATGCTCAGATGTATTCGAGTGTCTTTATGGCCGTTTCGATGAGCTGATCGCATTTCTTCAAACTCACCCTGTTTGGGCGGACAAGTTAACAAATGCAAAAGAGCGCTTTATCAGATCAAAAATCAAAGATTACTATTCCACCGATGTTTTTGGTTTTTATGACGAGTCAAAAAAAGAGGGAAGAAGCCAGATCTCTTTTTATTATTCAACCCATTTTCATGAATTTATTTGCTCTCATTATCCTGAATTCAAAAAAGTGGCTGAGATTGGACGCCTTTTGGACGTTTGTCTTGAAGTGCAAAGACCCTATGGAAATTTGTTTGAAAAGATAGCTTCTGAATTAGGATTGGGAACGATTTTCTCTTCAGATTATGGCACGCCGCCGATTCTTTTTAAGGTAATCAAGTACCTCCCCGCTTATGCACCAGCAAAGCCCCATTATGATGGAACTGCGTTTTCTCTTTTTTTGGATAGCACGGACAATGAATCGCTTCTTTTATCTCCCTATAGACCCTCTTTTGAAGTAGATGACTTTTCTTCTCCGCTTAGGAAATTTCCAAAAGACTCTATTTTGCTCATTCCAGGAGCTCTTTTAACCGAATTTTCGATCCATCCAACTCCTCACATCGTTGTAAAGAGCGGCAAAATTCGCTATGCAACGATCGCATTTGCTATGAGGCCGAATTACACTCGTCAAAAAGCCGAATATTCTCCACTACCTAACTTTAGACATTGAAAAAAAATTTTTGCATCTTATAATGACAAAAATTAATTCAGACACGTACCATGCCCAAGAATTGGATTTTTCTATTCGCCTCCCATTCGCTGTTTGCTCTCACTACGCTCCATGTGGCGTTGCCATCAGACAATCAGCCGGACACTAATGGAGAAATTGGCGATTTGAGATATGCCATCAATTCCATGAATATGGATTTAAACATTGGGGCTGAGGACTACGCGATTGTCTTTGACTTTCCGATGACGATTCAACTCAATGGGATTTTGCCGATCATCAATAACTCTTCAAATCCTGTAAATATAACCATCGGCAACTCAGGCTCTATACCCACGGTTACAATTGACGGAAACTCCGGCGCTTATAGCGGATTTTTTATCCCCACGGGCAATGTCACGATCCAAAATATGATCTTTCAAAACATGACTGCCAAAGGCGGTAATGGTGGAGACGGAATTTCGGGTGGCGGCGCCGGTATGGGCGCAGGCGGCGCCATTTACGCGCCTGCAACTTTTTTAAATGGTTCGACCCCGTCAATCACATTGATAAATATGTCAATTAATAACTGCTCTGCTGTGGGAGGAAATGGGGGAAATTATTTTAGCGTCTCTTCTCCTACGGGCGATGAGGGCGCCGGAGGCGGGGGCGGATTTAGCGGAAATGGAGGATCTGTCACAGTCGCTGGCAACACGGGTGGTGCAGGTGGCGGAGGTTTTGGAGGAAATGGTGGAGATGTTACGACCGCTACTGACGACCCCCTAGGTGGCGGGGGCGGAGGCGGTGGCGGAATAGGCTCACGCGCTGGCATTGGAACGCCCATGAATTTGGGCAATGGCGGTTCCGATCAAGAAAATGGCGGTAGTGGAAACGGTTATGGGCTAATGGCTGCGGGAAATAGCTCCGGCGGCTATATGGGCGGAAGCGAGGCTGGCGGCGGCGCAGGAGGGGGGGCGCAAACAATATCCGATCCTCCTGGCGGAGGAGGAGGAGGAAGTTCCTTGGGTGGCGACGGTATGCATGCTGAGGGAATGATTCCGCCAGGGGGGAGCTCGAGTCCTTCTGGAGGCCTAGGAGCAGATGGCGGCGGCGGCGGCGGCGGCAGCGTTGTATTCACAGGTGTAACAAGTAACACTGGCGGAGGAGCCGGAAGCGGGGGTTACGGGGGCGGGGGTGGGGGCGGCGCAGGGGCCGGAGCTTCTGATGCAGATTATACTATCGAAGGGGGCCTTGGCGGAGTTGGCGGCGGCGGCGGCGGCGGCGGCGTTGACCAATCAGGTACGACGTCTGCGAATGGCGGCAGTTCTCAAGGTGGTGGTGGTGGTGGTGGTGGCGGCCCTTCCAATGGCACTACTGCAATGGGCGGATCTGATACAGGAAGACTCGGCGGAGGATCAGGGGGGGCCGGCGCCAACAGCTATGGGTTTGGTTCCGGCGGCGGTGGCGGCGGCGGTGGAAGCGGTCTCGGAGCCGCAATTTTCTTGGATAGCAACTCGAGTCTCACAATCCAAGCACTCCCAGGCATTCCAACAAACTTCAATACAACAAACAATACAGTACAAGCAGGAATGGAGGGGACCGGCGGCCCGGGTTCTGGAATGGCTACTTCTGGATCTGCATTGGGAAATAGTATTTTCCTGCGCGAGTTCTCTTCTCTTACACTTTTCGCAAACGATGCAGATGATCTTTTGATGCTCGGGGATCAGGTAAATTTTGTAGACGACACCATTTTTGGAGGTGCAGGGAGCAGTATTGCAGTCAGAGGAAATGGAACTGTTATTTACAACGGGACCAGTGATTATGCAGGGACCATCTTCATCAATAATGCCAATTTCAAAGTGAATGGATTGATCGATAACGCAAACATTTTAGTCTGTAGGGACAGTGGATTTAGCCCACAAAGAGGTACATTAAGCGGAATAGGTAGCTTAACAGGAGATGTTTCGGCCAATTCGGGAACAATCTCTCCAGATGCGGGAGGCACACTCACTTTGGGCAGTTTAAGTCTTGCAGCAGCAGATCCGATGGGCGGCACTCTTGGGAGCTTAATTCATATTGACATCGATTCTGGCGGCACCTCTTTAGTTTCTGTGACAAACAACGCAACGCTTGCAGGAATTTTAGAGATCGACATAAACCCAAATGCGACCCCTGGAACATATACCCTTCTTACTTCATCTGGTATTACAGGCACCTTTGATTCTCTGGAATTTTCAGACGCAACTCCGACGACTTATTCGCTCTCTTATCTCCCTATGGGAACTCCCACATTCATCCAATTTGCTTTTATGAGCATTGCTCCATCCAATCCTACTCTTTCTACACAAGGTCTTAACGGAAATAACTTAAGAGTAGCTAATTACCTCAATGCACTCAGCCCAGATGCAAGTGCATTGGGTTTAACAGAACAATTTACAATTTTGAACAGCCTCTCTTTTTCAGAGTATGAAAGCGCTCTTGAATCGATTAGTCCTTCAAGAAATTCTATCCCGACGTTTACTGCGCAAAACATCATGTTTAAGTTCTCTTCATCGCTCGATTCCCAGTTTACCAAACGAAGGCTCTCCTCTCGACATGGTAGAAATCGGAATGCAAAAGAAACGGCAATGCTCGCAAACAATGAGCTTTTAGCAATGGAGCGCATGCCAGAAAAGCGGTCTCCTCGCAACACCATGTACGCTCCTCCTAAAAATACCAACTCTCAAATTTGGGCCATGGGTTTTGGCGAGTTTGGCAGTCAAGGCTCTCAAAATCAAACCCCCGCTTTTAATTTCAATAGCGGCGCTCTTTTGGTGGGCTATGATTATGGTAATAGCAATGAGGGGTGCATCGGCGCCCTTGCCGGCTATGCCCATTCATCGATCAACCAGCGCCAATCGATGGGAAAGGGCGATATCAATGCAGGCTATCTCAGCATCTATGGAATGAGGTCCTTTTCTGATTATTTCCTGGATGCAGCGATCTGGGGAGAATATATGGGCGTAGATCAAAAGAGGACCATCTTCTATCCCGGATTTGACGAGACAGCTGAAAGTTCTTACCATGCAGGACAACTCGATCTCCATTTTGGCACAGGCTATGATTTCAATATCAATACCGGAACAATCGAACCTTTTGCGCTATTGGATTGGGTCTTTGAATGGGATCCAAGCTATTCTGAAGAAGGGGCAGCTCCCTACAATATGAAAATCAATTCCCGTACTTCCTGGATGCTCCGATTTGAAACGGGCCTCAATGGATACAATACCACGACTTTCGATTGGGGAGTTTTCATTGTGCAAGGCAAACTCAGCTACGTCTATAAAAAGCCCCACAACATAGGCAATATCAATGCGGCCATCCTCGTTGCGCCAACATCTTTTACAGTCGAGGCATTCACGAATAGTCAAAGCCTCATTTCTCCCGCTATTGAACTCTTCTGGCAAACGAATTGGAACGGCTACGCATCGATTAGCTACAATGGAGAATTCGGAAGCGGTTATATCTCCAATCAATTCTACGGAAAAATCGGATATTCTTTCTAGGCTATATATCGCGCTAAAATCAGGCACCCCTTCCAGGAAAAAGTTCTGAATGCGTCTCTCCACCTCCAAAAAACAGAAAAGCTCGGAAAAAATCCGGGCTTTTCTCTATCTTCTGTATTCTTTGGCCGGGATTTACAATTTGGAGCTGGTTCAGTGAGTTTCGAAAGAAGTCTAATATACGAAGTTGATATTATCCCCTAAAAAAAGATTCGAAAATCGGCGCAAAAGAACCAGAAAAGCGATCGACATTTTATTAGAAAACACCCTCTTATCTTCTTGAATGCCTTGGGATAAAAATATTATACTGCCAAAAAAAAGAGGTTTATGAGCAAGCTACATATTCTCAAAAAAAAGAAAGTGATTATCTCTCGTTCTGGGTTGAAAGTGGTTCAATTTTACTTGTCCAAAGGTGATTGCATACCAGAGCATAGGACAAACTCTAGTGTTGTTGTTACAACGGTTAAAGGCAGAGGCATTTTTACAATTGGATCGACTCATCATGAAATGAGTCCTGGTGTCGTTTTAGAGATGAATCCTCTTACTCCCCATGCAATCGAGGCTCTAGAAGAGCTTGAATTTGTCGCGATTCATATGCATTTAGAAGAAAAAGCAAATAGGGTGAGCTGTGGTGCTGATAGCCTTTTTTCGCAAAAAGACTCATAAAGAAAAAACCCTTCTTATTCTTCTTCAAAGCTATGCTCTTCTCTTAATCTTCGGAGGCGTTTTTGCCCATGCAGGTCGCTCTTATACAGTCATTACTGCAAGCGTTCTTTCTGGAATGCTTATCCTAGTTGGATCCTGGCTACTCTGGCAAAAAAAGAAGTGGGCTCTCTTCTTCAATCTGCTCTCTGTATTTGGACTTACTTTCTTCTTTAGTTATCGATGGCTTTTAACACGAAAATTCTATCCTCCAGCATTTCTGGCATGCATAAGCCTTTTTCTCATTTTCAAGATTTGCCAAGCACTACACTTTAAAAAATCTGAAAAGAAAAATCCCCATTTTATAGAATTGTCCTAAAATAAGAACACTCATTATGAACGAACTTGTAAAAGATACAGTTAAGGCCAGGGAATACCTGGCCTTGTCTTAACGAGAAAAAATTTAGTTTTTATATACTTTTTCTCTTTCAGAACCAGTGCTTTCCACTGCTTCTTCATTAATGCCTGTTGAAAAAAAAGATCCTTCAGCAATTTTTGTTAGTTTTTTATCGGCCATCCCTTCTTCTTCTAAATTTTTATCGAGAAGCTTGCTAACTTCTTTTTGCAAATTCAAATGCTTAGCAAAACTACAAAGGGTACCATAGGAAGCAATCTCGTAATGTTCCACTTTTTGAGCAGATGCTATAATCGCTGCATCCAGGGTGGCGGATGGGTTTGTATGGGAGATAAGCTCTTCTGCTTCTTTTAAGATTCCTTCCATCCCTCTGCAAGGCTTCTTTATAGATGGCAAAGCAAGGAGGGAGAAAATTTTTTCTAACCGCACCACCTGATTTTTGGTTTCATCGAAATGATGGATAAGCGCTTTCCTTACCTCTTCATGGAATGTGCTTTTTATTAAACGTGGTAATGATTCAACGATTTGACCTTCAGCACTATACATGTCTTGAAGTTCATTAATGAATAGCTGGTATAAATTTTTAGTTTTCATAACATCCTCTACTCGTTTAATTTGTTATTTAATTTTTACATGCTTTTCTATACCTCCTTTATTTCGACAAACTTCTTTTGTATTTTACAGCCCGAAAAAACATTTAGAGAGCTCAACAGGCTACAGCTTAGAACGCTTTCCTACCCATAAAGCACCCCCGACGATCACCATTGCAATCCCGCTTATAATATACCACATAGTGGGCTGGGTAAATCGCCCAGTAGTAGCTGTCGCTACTTTTTCTACAAAGGCCTGACTAGAAATTAGTCCAAATCCTAAGCAGACAAATCCTACAACTACCAAAATAATTCCTAATGTTCTCCCACTCATAAAATCCTCCTTGTGAGAGGAAAAATTATTGCTAGTTTTTGAATTTTTTGCCAATTAAAAGTTTTGAATTCGCGTCTCTCCACCTCCAAATACATGGCGATTGCATGGTGACTGCTCCCTCGCCTAAAGGCGAAGGCTTCTAGGGATTTCTCCCAGGCCATC
>CAZFWE010000091.1:0-6407 GCA_964522685.1 uncultured bacterium
AGCTCTGATTGATCATCGAGGATCAATGTTTGGACGTGATCGGCCCGGCCCATTTCTTTTTTCTTCGATTTGGAATGAGAAATCTTGAACTCTATAGTCGCAGCCCCTGCTTCGCCAACAAAATATTCGTGGTTTAGGTAGCCGATTAAAGAGAGAAAAAAAGCAAAAAGGAAAAAGGGGAGAAGAAGTTTTTTCCGAGAAATCCCAGCCATTTGCAAAGCGAGAAGCTCGAAATGGCTATTTAAAGCAAAGAGAACTTTGTATGTAGAAAGAAGAAATGCCAGCGGCAAAAAAAGATCGAGGTGTATGGCGAATTGCCGGAGATAAAAAGTAAGAAGGGCGAATGCGGTCGTGCCAGGTCCCCGGGTCAGGAAACGGACTCCGTGGATGGAAAGATCGATCATGGTGTAGACGGCAAACAAGCAAAAGAGAATGACGGCAAAGGTAAAGGTGAGCTTCCGGAAAAGATACTTATGCCAAATTTTCATCCAGTTCCTCGGGAAAGGCGAAAGAGGCGGCAAGTAGACGCGAGAATCGCGACTAGATGAGGCAATGGAAAGACAAGTGCGGCCAAAAGCAGTTCTTTTTTGAAGCTTTTGCCTAAAAAGTAGCTCGATAAGATCATGAATGTCAAAAGAAGCGCGTAAAATAGCGTCCGTTTTTTAGGGGAACGCCCTAGTTCGATGCCGAATGCGCAACCGAGAAAGGTGAAGCTGAAGACCGAAATAGATAGAGAAAGACGGCGGAAGATTTCAACGGAAGCGGATCTCATGAGTTTGGGTTTTTCATGCAGGCGATGGCGCAGCATTCGTAGACTGAGAGACGGACTGTCGATCCGGGGGCGATTTTTTTTGAGCGCTGCGGAGAGCAGTGGTGCCGCTGTGGAAAGAAACCCTTGGTTTTCGATGATGAGCGGATCAAAGTTCAACGCATTGGAATGGATGTAAGAGATGATGGCCACATCTTCGCCTAAAAGCTCTTCCCCTTGAATTTTCAATTTTTTGGCAGTCAACAAGTTTAGCCTCTGATTGCTCTCATTATAGGTGATGAGAGTGAAATTGCTAGCGCGGCTTGCATTTTCCTTCGTTTTAATCCGTATATAGGCGTCTTTCATTTTGATGAGATTTTGCCGTTGTAAAAGAAGAAGTGGATTGCCCGAAGTTTCCCGATAGAGAAGCATTTTCGATTCGCGCCGGCAATAAGGAGCTAATTCCGCTGCAATGGAAAAATTAATTAGAGCGAGAAATGAGGATAGGAGCAGCAGGGGGATTAAAATATTTTTGAAACTGAATCCCAACGATCGGAAAGCGGTGAGTTCGTGAGTGCGGCTCAAATGTTGGAAAAGCAAGAACGACGCGATGAGAGCAGAGAGGGGAATTGCCATCGGCAAAATGAAAGGAATCTGGTAAACTGCAAAGAGGCCGGTTTTCCCCCAATTGGAGCTCAAGGCCGCAAAACGGGCGATTTCCTTGAATCTCGATACCATCAGGACCGAAACAAAGGTTCCTACCGAGAGAAGAAAGATTTTTAGGTAGGCTCTGATTGTATAGCGCCAGAGAATGGGGATCATACGAAGGGAAAGGATAGTGGATCTAGCGATTCGAGTGAAGAAATTTATCGATCAGGAATGGGACCGAAAAAGTCCTCTATTATTGGGCTATTCCGGTGGGCCCGATTCGAAAGCATTGCTCTACGTCCTCTTGAAAACTCCCGCGGCAGGATATCTCCATTTAGCCCACGTCGACCACGGTTGGCGCAAAGAGAGCGCATCGGAAGCTCGTCTCATCGCTGAAGAAGCCGCCGCCTTAAACTTGCCTTTGCATGAGGTTCGTCTTTCAGAAAAGCCGGCGCGTAATTTAGAAGATGCAGCCCGCGAGGAAAGGCTCTCTTTTTTTCGCTCTCTTTTTGATCGGATCCCTTTCCAGGCGCTTCTACTGGCTCACCACGCCGACGATGCGGCCGAGACTGCGTTAAAGCGGCTATTAGAGGGCGCCCATTTGCAAAACCTCGGAGGAATGGTCAAGATCAGCATTTTGCTAGACATGCCGGTATGGCGTCCATTTTTAGAGGTGAGAAAGAGCGAATTATTAAAAACCGTCTCTTTGGCATTCGATGATCCTACCAATCGCGACCCTAAATTTTTGCGCAGTCGTTTCCGATTGAAAATCCTCCCGATGCTCTCGGAATCATTCGGAAAGGAAGTCTCGGAAAACCTCGCACTTTTTTCAGAGAGGGCGTTTGAGTTGAGGCAATATTTGGATCGGAAAGTGGCTTTGATTGAGATCTTGGAGGGGCCGTGGGGTAAGGCTGCCCATCTAGGGTGTGTGGAGCGAGTGGAGGCAAGGCATTTTCTCTTGAAGCAAGCCAACGCTTCCCGGGTCATCATTGAATCCGTCTTAGATCATATCCAAGAGTTCAATCTTCGGTTCGGCCCCTTTATTGTAGATAGGGGATGGGTATTTTTAGCTGCCGAACAATGGCCTCAGTTCGGCCAAGAGGTTGTTTTAAGGCCCGGACGATTTGTATCCGGAGATTGGGAACTGGAAATCGAAGAGAGTAAGGAATCAATCCCAGAGCTTGATTGGAAAGATCTATGGAAAGGAGAGTTTACCGTCAGCCTGTCGGATGGGGTTCTAAAAAAAAGCGAGACTATACCCTCAGAAGGCTATCGCCTCGCCCGGATCCCTTCCTTTTTACGACCGTTGCTCCCAGCTTGCGGAGAAAAGAATCTTTTTGCAAGATTTCCTCGCTCGCGGTGGCGCGTTCGATTTTTTGTTCGTGTAAAGTCTTTGTTTTCAAAGGAATAGAACTAAGGAGAAGTTCCCTCTTGAGACAATTTAATCGGTTTTTGCTATGAGGGCGTTTCCAGGGGGGATGGGGTTTTCAACTTTCCTACTTTAACCCGAAACAGTGATTTAATGAATCGTTGTAAATCTTTTTAACTCAAAGAAATAAAGAATCTTATGGCAAATGACAAGAGACCGAGACAGGACCCAAAAAAAGGCTTTCCTGGAGGCTTTTTTCTTTTTCTATTGGCAGCCGTTTTAATCATCATCGGCATCCAGTCGTTTAGTTCCGATCGCGCGGGGAAAGTTTCGTTTTCCCATCAGGTAGAACATTTGACCAATCTCGACCTGATCGTCCCCGAAGATAATCGCAAGATCGCCCAAAACGACAACCTTGTCACGTTCAGCGGTCATTTTAGAGAATCTCTTCCAGAAGATAGCGCGGACCGATTCCGCTATCTGGAACTATTGAATGCAAACCACATGCTACACGGTGAGCAAGCTCGCATTTCCAATGATCTCGATACGCTCCAGAGAAATGTCCGGGAAGCTGCCGATATCTATCTGCGCATCAATGGCGATCCTCTTCCGAAGAATGGATATACTGTCGTCGGCACCTTATATGATACCCCTGATCGCCAAAATTTCGTGACCATTAAGACTTTATCTGATCGCGAAATGGTCACACGGCCCATCGCTAGATCCGCCATTTTTGCAGCCCAAGCGAATTCGACCGATGAAAACCTCGAAGTTGCCCGAAAAGAGCTTAGCGACGTGTTGGCCCTTCTCCGTTCCCCATCACTCGGCATCGGCAGTGAAATTATGAAAGGGGATCTTAAAAATCTTTCCGTAGGACTGCAGAAAGTACACGACTCCTCGCCACTCAAGCAACTCAGCATCTATCAATCGACCTATGATCAAATCGGACAAATGATGGACGATTTAGGACGAGAACAAGACGGCGTCCGTCTTTCGCAGTTGCGCAGTGTTAGAAATTATGTCGAAGAACTGCAGCAGTACACTCAAGTGACTACCGACCTGGAAAAGAACGAAGCGCTTCTCGATAAGTCTCGTCAGAAAGTCGCAAACGTCATTTGGTACTTCAACAACCAAGAGCTCTCTACTCGCGCTCTGGAGAAACAAGATCCTGAAGTCTATGGACACTGGTTTGCTCAAGCCAAGCAAGAATGGAATAGCTTTGAAGCGAACAAAGGGCTTACCTACCGCGCTCCCGACCAACCGCGCAACACCGTTCTTGAAAAAACCTTTCAGAGTCAAGAGCCGTCGCCCAACTACTTCAGCTATCTTTTTACTATTCTCCCTGTCCTGATGGTCATCCTGTTTCTCTACTTCATTTTCTCACGCCAAATGAAGGGAGTGGGATCTTCTGCCATCAATTTCGGCAAATCGCCGGCTAAGCTCATGACTAAAGAGCAAAATAAAGTGACGTTCAAAGACGTCGCAGGCGCTGAAGAGGCGAAAGAAGAACTCAAAGAAATCGTCGAATTTTTGAAAGACCCTTCGAAATTCACTGCGCTTGGTGCCCGGATTCCAAAAGGAGTTCTCTTAGTAGGGCCTCCCGGAACTGGTAAGACCCTGATCGCGAAAGCGGTCGCTGGAGAAGCAGACCGTCCTTTCTTCTCTATCTCGGGATCTGACTTCGTCGAGATGTTTGTCGGGGTCGGCGCCAGCCGGATTCGCGATATGTTTGACACGGCCAAGAAGAACGCTCCTTGCATCATCTTCATGGACGAGATCGACGCGGTCGGTCGCCATCGAGGCGCCGGGATTGGCGGCGGTCATGATGAGCGCGAACAGACTCTTAACCAGCTCCTCGTAGAAATGGATGGGTTTGATACCAAAGAGGGCGTTATTCTCGTCGCAGCGACGAACCGCCCCGATATCCTCGACCGCGCTCTTCTTCGCCCAGGCCGTTTTGATAGGCGTGTAACGCTCGATCTGCCCGACATCAAGGGCCGTTTGGAAATTTTAAAAGTCCACGCCCGTAGAATTAAAGTCGATTCCTCCGTCGACCTCTCCGATGTAGCTCGCAGTACGCCCGGTGCTTCCGGCGCGGACCTCGAAAACATCTTGAACGAAGCGGCTCTTCTCGCAGCCCGCAATGGTCGCTCTGCCGTAACACAAGGCGAAGTCAAAGAAGCGTGCGACAAAGTCCGCTATGGAAAAGAGCGGCGCAGCCTCGAGATGGACGAAAACGAAAAGAGGACGACTGCTTTCCATGAATCGGGCCATGCCATTGCCGGCTTGATCGTCCAGCATAGCGATCCTGTCGATAAAGTGACCATTATTCCGCGCGGCTTTTCTCTCGGTGCTACACATTTTATGCCGAAGAAAAACCGTCTTAGTTATTGGCGCAAAGAAGTCATCGACCAGCTCGTCGTCCTCATGGGTGGGCGTGCGGCCGAGGAAATTTTCGTCCAGGATATGTCCTCGGGTGCGCAACACGACATCATGCAGGCGACAAAAATTGCTCACAGCATGGTTTGCGAATGGGGCATGAGCGATGTGCTCGGAACCGTTTCCTACGATGAGAGGACTGAGTCGGGCCAGTACCT
The DNA here is from genome assembly GCA_964522685.1 of uncultured bacterium. GTDB lineage: Bacteria > Chlamydiota > Chlamydiia > Chlamydiales > SM23-39 > CAITMJ01. The sequence continues at coordinate 5,363 of CAZFWE010000091.1, forward strand.
TGGAATGTCTAACTACCATGAAAAAAACTACTCCAACGAAACCGCTCAAGCGATCGATAAAGAAGTTCGTAAACTCATTAACGAAGGGCACAGACGCGCCGTCAAAATCCTAGAGGCAAACCGAGATAAAGTCCAGCTTATGGCCGACATGCTCATGGAATTTGAATCTCTCGACTCTACTGATGTCAAAGAGATCATGGAAGGGACCTGGGAGACGGAGAAAAAGAGAGGTCGTCTTAAAATCGCCGATGAGCTTCAGCGCAAAACGCCGCCCCCGCCGCCGGTGCCAGTCAAAGCTCCGGTGATCCCGCCAAACATCCAGCCGGATCTAAACGCCTGATTTTCAGAGTGATCCTTAGGCAAAGAGGAAGAAGAGCGAATATGGACCGCACAAACGGTTTGGATTTTTTGAGAATCTAGGCAAACAGCCTCCCAAGATCTTTGTGCCTCTTCTTCTAGGGCTTTTATATCTGTGTAATATCGGTTCGACCAATAATGGCTCCGTAAATAGTGCCATAAGTTTTCAATAGGATTCAGTTCTGGGCTATACGGAGGAAGATGCAAAAGCGATATATTCCTCGGCACTTTTAGCCCTCCAGAATCTCAATTTCATCGCAAATTTGAGATACAATGCCGAGATGATCTAGATTTTTGCTATGATAATTGACTATGCATGATGAACTCCTAATGTGGGTGAGAATCTGGTGCTCCAGTACTTACTGTTACACCTGCGTTACGGAGAGATGTTACTATCGCTTGAGAAGCTTGCGCTGCAGAAGGTGGAAGGGTTATCGAAAAAAGATTCGTGAGCAGTCCGATTTCTGGAGGGAGTTGTTGGAGTTGAGTCTGACGGAGGTATAACAGTCTAAGATTTACGAGTAGTCCGATTTCTGGAGGGAGTTGTTGAAGTTGAGTATTATAGAGGTCTAACGATTCAAGATTTACAAGTAGTCCGATTTCTGGAGGGAGAGCAGTTTTATTTAGTCTTGAAAGGTTCAATGATGAAGTTTTTTTTGCATAACATTCCTTGATAAGCTTCATGGTT
>CAZFWE010000092.1:0-6391 GCA_964522685.1 uncultured bacterium
TTTGCTGCCCCCAGCGATTCTTTCAACTGTGCGATCTCGGAAAATGCCTGACTGACTTCAAACTGCAGCATTGCTTTTTTCAGTTGAAGCGTCGGTAGATATTTCTGGAATAGCGACAATCGCCTTTGTTGATCGCGCAGTTCGTTTTTAGTCAACTTTAGCGTCGCCATTTAAGCCCTAGCTTCTCGCTCTTTTGGCCAATATTTATCAGAGATCGATTTCTTGATCCCGATCTCTTCAAGATCAAAACACTCCGCTAATGTGTGCCAGCCGAGGTCAAGCGCTTTTTCTAAGGCCAAGTTCACTGAAAGGCTCATCATCCGCTCTTCGAAGAGATAGGAATAGCGGAGAAGCTTTTCGTCCCAACGGGAAAGTTTAAAGCCCATGCCCTGCCGTTCACGCGCTTTTTTTGAATCGGCGTAAAGGCGGATCATTGCGTTGGCCAAATCTCCGTGATCTTCCCGAGTGACTTTCCCGATGACTAATTGCTTCAAACGGGAAAGGGACCCGAATGGATCGATCTGTCCACCGATCAAGTAGTATTGCCCTTCGGTGATATAGCCAGTATTGTCTGGGATTGGGTGAGTGACGTCACCTCCAGGCATCGTGGTGACAGCAATGATGGTGATCGCTCCACTTTCAGTGATATCGACTGCTTTTTCATAACGGGAAGCGAGGTCGGAATAAAGAGATCCTGGATAGCCCCGGTTCGATGGAATTTGATCCATCGTGATGGCGATCTCTTTGATCGCATCCGCAAATGCCGTCATATCGGTCAGGAGGACGAGAACATCTTTTCCAGCGAGAGCAAATTTTTCCGCCACAGCAAGCGCCATATCTGGAACGAGGAGGCATTCAACGGGAGGGTCGACAGCTCGATGGATGAACATGATCGTCTTTTCAATCGAGCCCGCTTTTTCGGCATTGTCGATGAAGGCTTGGTAGTCATCGAATCGAAGGCCCATGCCAGCAATGATGACGATATCCGCGTCAGTCTGGTTGGCGATCCGCATGAGGAGCTGGTTATACGGCTCTCCAGCAACGGAAAAAATCGGGATCTTCTGCGACTTGACGAGGCAATTGAAGACATCGATCATCGGGATGTTGGTCCGGACAAGTTCTTTCGGGATGATGCGACGCACCGGATTGAAAGAGGGGTTGCCGATAGGCACTTCATCGCCCAAGATTTCTGGTCCGCCGTCAATCGGAGCGCCTGTTCCACTCAAGCGACGTCCCAACAGCGAGTCGCTATAGGTCGCGGCTATTTCGCGACCTAAAAACGTCACCTTATCACCCGTCGAAATGCCCCTCGTATTTTCAAAGACTTGGAGAGTAACGAGATCATCTTCGAAGCGGAGAACAGATGCATATGTCGAAGTGCCGTTTCGTTTGTGGATGCGCGCTATCTCGCCGAGACTAACGCCTTGCGCTGCGACAGTGATCAGATTGCCGCGCAGATCGATGATTCGGTCATATACTTTACGCATGGGCTTTTCCCTCTCTCATGGAGATTTTTTCATCGATTGCCCGAAGAGACTCTTTATATTTTTGAGAGTCGTAGGGCAAAAAGTTGGTGTTTTTCAGTTCGTTCTGCAACCCTAAGAAGAAACTGCGAGCCGCATCATGCGTATCGAATTCAAAGCGAAGCTCGAATATTTTTTGGATCAAAGCAAACATCTGGATTTGCCGTTCCAGCGGACAGTAGGCATCTTCTTTATCGAACGCGTTCTGCTGCAAATAGCAAAATTCATAAAGCTCGCCCTTCAAATAGGTGAGCATATCTTCGATCGCGACGCCCTCTTCTCCCACCACTTCCATCCGTTTTCCGATCTCGTCGCTACTTTTGAGAATTTGCGCACTCGCGCGGACTTTATCGGCCCATCCCTTGTATTTCGGATCTAGATCAACTCCCACTTCATTCAAGTATTTCGTCCAGGAGATCAAAGGATCAATGGCTGGATATCTTCGAGCATCAGACCTGGCCCTTGAAAGACCGTGAAATGCACCGACGATCGCCAGCGATGCTTGCGTAACGGGCTCTTCGAAGTTCCCACCCGCTGGGGAAACGCTTCCACCGATGGTGAGAGAACCTGTTTTCCCATTCTTCAACTGCAATTCGCCAGCGCGCTCATAGAACGAGGAAATGCGAGATCCAAGATAGGCAGGAAACGCCTCTTCGCCGGGAATTTCTTCTAAACGGCCCGACATTTCGCGCATCGCTTGTGCCCATCGAGAGGTCGAATCGGCTAAAAGAAGAACGTCGAGTCCCATCTGCCGGTAGTATTCAGCGATTGCGGCGCCCATATATACGGATGCTTCGCGAGCTGCAACGGGCATCGAAGAAGTGTTGCAAATCATGACCGTTCGCTTCATCAGCGATTCGTTGGTGTGGGGATCGATGAGTTCTGGGAAGGTGCGAAGGACTTCCACTACCTCGCCTGCCCGCTCGCCACAAGCGACGATTACGACGATATCGACAGCAGAATACTTCGATAAGTGGTGCTGCATGACCGTTTTACCCGCGCCGAAAGGTCCTGGCGAACAGAAAGTCCCCCCTTTCAAAATGGGAAACTGTGTATCGAGGGTCCGCAAACCGGTCTCCATCATCCGAGCTGGACGTACCTTCTTTCCTTCGATGAGAGTATTTTTCACCGGCCAACGCTGTACCATGGTAAATTGGAGCGAATGTCCTCTTTCGTCTTCCCCTTGCGCAATGACGGTATCGATTGTGTAAGAGCCCGCTTTGGCCACCGAGGTGATCTTAACTTTTCCAAAGACAGAAAAAGGGATCATGATCGTGTGCTGGAACCTTTCCTCAGGCACCTTCCCAAGCGCGTCTCCCCGTGTAAGGAGATCGCCTACTTTCGCGAGCGGCTCGAATTGCCAATGTTTTTGCCGGTCTAAAGGAGCTACATAGACTCCTCTGGAGAGATAGACTCCCGTGGAGGCGGCGAGTTTTTCGAGAGGGTTCTGAAGCCCGTCAAAAATCATCGTCAGAAGCCCGGGCCCGAGCTCGGCTTCGAGGAGATGGTCACTGAATTCGACCGCCGTATTCAGTTTTACGCCTCGGGTATCTTCAAAGACCTGTATCTTGGCGATATGGCCTGCGATTTCAATGACTTCCGCGAGAAGCTCGACACCCCCCACCTTCACCTTAGCCACTTCGCCTTGGCGAATATTTCCTTCAAAGCGAACGTGCAAGAGGTTTCCGAACGCCTCGACGACGCTTCCTGTAGCTTTTACTTTTTTATCCATAGTTGCTCAAATTTTCCGTAGTGGCTAGTCCTTGACTTTCATTCAACGATTCCCAAGATTCAACGATCATCAATCGAACCAAATATCCGAGAATTCGATCCATCGAAAAGTGCTCGTTTTCTTCCATTTCCTCTATTTTTTTAAAGCGATAGTCCAAGAGGGTTCTATGAAGCTCTTTGGGGTTGGCCTTCGTATTCAGGTACAATGCCTTCAGATTTTCGTAATCGGGCGGGGGGGTATAGTCCGCGGCATCCTTCTGGGCCAGGATTTCCATGACAAAACTGTCTGTCAGATCCTCGAATTGCAGCTCGCGAGAAATATCACGGCCAGAGGTCTTCGCTCGAAGCGCTGTCAACATCAAGCGGATCTCCCGCTCCATCTTAAAATAAGATTTCAAGAAACCAGCCTCAAGTTTCTCCGATCTATCCCGATAGAAAGAAGCATTGAGAGAAGAAAAATAGCGGAGCCGATCTTCTGTCGAATCGTATCGGTCGAGAAAATCGATCAAATATTCGGGGAGATCTTCTTTGACCAAAAGCGCTTCTTCGAGTTCTTTCGGGCTGAACTTGCCTCGATCGTCAAAGGGAAGACCCATCCAAAAAGAGCGAATATTCGATAGATCGATCGACCAAAGAAGATCATCAGCCTTCTTCAAATCGGCAGGCGACACATTTAAAGTCAGCATATCGTAGAGTTCTTTAAAGGAAAGCTCCGGTTTTACGCCGATCGAAAGAGGAGGAAGGGCTGTGCCGATAAAATAATACTGTGCCATGTGCCTTTATATCTGAAAGATGAGGTCGCGGAAGTCGCGCCGGATGTAGGCGGCGATCAATTCGCGCACAACCTCATCTGAAATATCGATCGTGATCTGTCGCCCTCTCATCTTAATTTGGACGCCGCCATGGAAATCGCCGAGTTCGACCGATTTATTTTTAAGCCGATCTAGAATACTCTGTCCTAAAAGAGCATTGATCGAGCGAGCCGTGATCTCTTTAGGGATAAAGACTTCGAAGTCCTCCTCAATCCCTTGTTCTTCTAGAGAACGCATGAAACTTTCAATCAACTGGACAATGAGGTGCGGACTCGCAGTTTCTTTCGCAACAAGATCGTTGAGTTCTTTATTAAACAGTTCCTGCTCAATTTTTTGCTTGAGCATCTCGATCCCCTGGCGGCAGGAGAGATTGAGTGAAGATTCAAAGAGCCGTTTTTTTTCGTTAATTTCCGCATCCGCCGTTACGATCATGGCCGCCGTCTTATTTTCGGCGTCGCGAATGATATCGGCAGCCTGGAGGCGAGCATTCTCGATAATTTCTCGGGCTTCCTGCTTAACGGGTTCCAGGGTTTCTTTGCGAATTGCATCACAAATCTTCTGAATCTTATCTTTTCCAGTTTCTAAGTTCTTCATGAGTTTCCTTCTGCCTCTAGAGAGTGATTTTACATCCCCTTCCATTTCACTTCACGATTTTTTCTAATTTCATGAAAAAAATCTCTCGAAGAGGCCTTGGCTGGACAAAATTAGGCCAAAAAGCTATTAGGGGGTCAAAGCCCGATAAGCTCTCACGACCTTCTCGGGCAGATATTCATGAACCATGAGGGAGAATGCTATGAAAAAAATCACCGTATTAATGGCGCTCGTTGCCATGCTTGGCAGCAATGCTGCATTTGCTAAAACAAGCGAAAAACCGCCTCAATGCCCATCACCGTCGAATGATTTCGCCTGGGGCATCGGCCTTGTAGGGCTAACCGTTATCGGCGTCGTTGCAGGACTTACTGCCAGTATGGCAAGTGGTTCTTCCAACTAAATCCAATGCCTCGGCCTACCGGGGCTTTTTTTGGCTTTTTTATGAAAAAACTCGTTTTCCTATTTCTTATCGCTGCCCTCCCTTTGGCTCCACAAGAATCCTCCGTTCCCGAACGGGAAGAGCCTCGAGGAAATGTCGCAGGATTTGCCAGCCGCGATGCCACCGTCCTTTCGATGGTTGGATGGGGACTCTCGCTAGCCGTCGGCGTCGCAGCCCTGGCCGCACTGATCGATAACGACCATGCGCATCAAGAATAGCTTCCTTATCCTCTTTCCCTTTTTGTGCTTTGCAGGGCCCACTCCCCTTTTTCTACCGCCTGCCGATTGGCATGCCGCACAACCCAAAGGTCTTTCCTCTATAAAAGTCGGCTTTGTAGGCAAAAGCTCCACCCATTTCCAGCCTTCGATCAGCCTTTCCTCTGAAAAAGTCGATTGCGACTTGAAAGACTATTTAAAAGCCGTCAAAGAAATTCATTGTTCACGCCCGGATACTCGCTGGCGCGATCTGGGAGATGTGACAATGAAAGCGGGCACTGGCCGGCTCGTAGAAATCAGAACTTCAGACACTTCTATCCTGCAGGCGATTTATCTCGCCGATGACACCGCTTATATCCTGACCGCAGCTGTTGCAAAAGAAGACTTCCTTTCCAAGCAAAAAGAGATTCTCGCATCCTTTAAATCCTTCCATCTGGCTAGCGACCTCTGGTCAAATCTCAAAGAAGAAAAAATCCGAGACAAAATCTTCTCTTTGATCGAGGCCAAGGAGTGGAAAGCTCTTCAGCAGTTGATCGAAAAAGAGACATCGTCTATGGGGAAGTATTGGCAATTCTTAGTTCTCCAAGAGGCGTATGGGAAGATTTTTTCGAAGTAAGCTGGTTGCGTGGGTTTTAATTTTTGCAACGACCTCAGTACAAGCAGAATCGACCATGAACGATCCGGTCCACAGTCTTCCTGCGCCCACAAAAAAGAGCACCTGGAGAGCCTCCGCATTTGCTGGATGTGCTTTGGTCGCGGTTGTCGGAGGGATCTTTGCTATTTGTTGGAGCGGCGGCGGAAATACTCCCAAACATCACCGAGACCACCATCACCACCGAGGTGCCGATATCTGCCCGAATACCATCACCGCTGATTGCATGGCAGGATCTTGCATCCATCAAGAGACGAACTATGATCATAGAGGCTGTTGCACCGATGGTGGATGGAATGGCCAGCAGGAAGTCATTAACGGCCCGCTACCTTGCTGCTGTGTAAATAGCGGAGTGCCCCCTTTTTAATGTTATACACAAATGAACTCAAAAGTTGGTTTTTGGCAGCGTCAGCTTGGCAGCAAATTTT
>CAZFWE010000093.1:0-6361 GCA_964522685.1 uncultured bacterium
GTGTAAAAGGAGGCAAAGGGTCGCAGCCATTGGCTGAGTAGAAACTGTTGGCTTGAACATCAAGATCGTTAATCTTGCCAACAACCACATGATATACACCTCGGAGGTTGTCCCACTGGTTCGGATCGATTTTTTCGAATTTTGCTCTTAACCCGATATAAGTAGTTAGTTGATCTGTGTCTTCGCAAAATTATTAAGAGATTCGAGGATAGCTTCAGAATCCCAGATTTCCTGGGGTGTCATTTGGGATGTCGATAGGCTTGGGTTTCTTCAAGGGAAGCGATCATGGCTAGAGCCTGTTGAAGTTCCTCTTCTTCACGTGTCGCTGGAGACCGAGGTTTCGCAGCTTGTTGCTGTTGAGGCGGAGCTTTCGCCCCTGGAGGGCGCGAAACTGGAGTTTGCGGACACTGCGCTGGCATCTGTGGATTCTGAGTTATTCTAAAATCTAAGTTTGAAATCAAGGCAGTAAGCGCACCGATCACAGGAATGATGACAGAACAAAGAATCACGATCCGTTTAGCGATCTCATTCCATTTGTCTTTTGCAGGGAGCGGCTTAAAAAGATTGAATGTCTCTACTTCACACCATTCGATAAAATCAAGCACAGGTTGAAATGTCGAAGAATTACTTGTTACTGGCTTGGGCATGATACATCCTATATAGGTTTTGACAAAAATTATAGATGATCTTTTAATTTAAGAGAAGATCAATAATTAAAATTTGATATTAAAAGAAGGGGAGTTGTCCGCCTCCGAGAGCCTTTTCTTCTGCTTCCAGCTTTTTAGCTGCGTCTTCGTAGGCAGCGATAATCAGGTCTTGGAGTCCTTCGACGTCATTTGGATTGACGCATTCCGGACGTATAACGATTTTTTTGAGTTCTTTCTCTCCATTGAGGGTAATGCAGACCAGGCCGTTTCCCGCACTCCCCTCGGAGGTTTTAGAGCTGAGCTGATCCCTCATTTGGCTGAACTGCTCTTGCATCATTCTCGCCTGCTTTTTCATTTTGGAAAAACCGCTTCCCATAATAAACTCCTAATTTTTAATTGTCCCCTCGAGCTCGACGGCTGCAAACCGCATGAGTGTAGCATAATGGCTCGGATGTTTGGAAGAGGTTTGGAGCGTTGCAGAATGGCTGAGAGTGGGTGTGTGTATTTTTGCTTGATAAGGGTTGAACGGAACGCTTTTCAGCTCGATTTTGCCATCAAAACTCGGGGGAAGATCTGCTTTTAACGGAGCTTCTGGCAGAGCCGGCTCTGCCATTGCCGGCATTTCGAGAGAAGTCGTTGGCGGAATAGTCTTTTTTAGTGCAAGCTCCGACGGCTCAGGCTCATTTTTCATTTCTGCCATTGCCGGCATTTCGAGAGAAGTCATTGGTAGAATGGTCTCTTTTAGTGCAAACTCCGACGGCTCGGGCTCTCTTTTCATTTCACTTTGCGAGGCAAACAGCTTTTCTTCGATCTCCGATAGGCGGCGGACGAGCGCTTCGATGGGGACTCGGTTTTTTGTGCGGAGCACTTGGAGTAAGGTTAATTCGAGAGCGATACGGGGACTCGCGCTCCGCGAGATTTGCGCATCTGCTTTAAGAAGAAGATCTAGAATCGCAAGGCTTTGCGGTTGCGAATAAAGGGTTGCAGCGGCGGCGTAACGGGTCGAAAGGCTTGGAGCAAATCCGAGGGCCGCTTCTCCTTGCGTTTTAGCGACTGCAATATGGCGGTAGTGTTCAATGAGTTGTTGGAGGAAATAAGCGAGGTCCTTACCAGATGAGAAAAGTTCCTCGACGAATTCAAATGCGGCGGCAAGGTGCTGTTCTGCAAATGCTTTATCTAGAGCGAAGAAGAGATCTTGCGGCACGAGTCCGAGGGCGTTTCTCACGTCGGCGGCCGTGATGGCCGCATTGGAAAAGCAAAGGATTTGGTCGAAGAGAGATTCTGCGTCGCGGAGAGAGCCGTCGGCATGCTGCGCTAGGAGATGGATTGCTTCCTCATCGATTTCTCGCTGTAGGTCTTTGGCAATGTTTTCAAGTTTAGCGATGATTTGTGAGGGGGAGAGGCGGCCTAGATCAAACCGCTGACAACGGCTGAGAATCGTCGGCAGGACTTTATGAGGTTCTGTAGTGGCGAAGAAGAATTTAGCCCTCTCAGGAGGTTCTTCGAGTGTTTTAAGGAGGGCGTTGAATGCCTCCTTGGTCAGCATGTGGACTTCGTCGATGATATAGATCTTGTATTTGCCATGGCTTGGGGCAAAGGCAACCGTTTCATTGATCTGCCGAATATCGTCGATGCCTCGATTGGAAGCTCCGTCGATTTCGATGACATCGAGCGACTGACCCGAGAGGATGTCGAGGCATGATGGACAATGATTGCAAGGCTCTTCATCCGCTTGAATGGAGGTACAATTAAGCGCTTTTGCAAACAGCCGGGCAAGAGTCGTCTTTCCAATGCCCCTCGATCCGGAGAAAAGGTAGGCGTGCGCCAAATGGCCGCGCTTGAGCGCATTTTTTAGCGTCTGAAGGGTCGCTTCTTGTCCGATAACATCGGAAAAATTCTGCGGCCGGTATTTGCGGGAAAGGACCTGGTATTGCTTCGTCATATTCAAAGAATCATAACGGATAGGACAAAATAGGGAAAGATTTGATACAATGGAAGGTATGACAGATATGAGATTCAGATGAGAACCCACTGGTTGGGTCGATTTCAGGCATGGCTTTCTTTAAATGATCGGGGGTTGCGTCTTCTCGTCGGCTTCATTTGCGTTCTTGCTCTTTCCTTATTCCTCCATTTCCGAGAGGTGCGCCTCGAAGTGCTGGAATTAAACGCCACCGCACCGCGATATATCGTCGCACAGATCGATTTTGAATTTCCCGATTACGAAACGACCCTGATTTTAAAACAGCAGGCTATGAAGGATATTGGATCGATCTACCAGATCGATGACAAGGAGATTCGCGACGTCCGCTTCAAGCTCGAAAATCAGCTCATCCACGACCGGCAGTGGCGTAAGACCTCACCATCGAGCACGTTCGAGGAGATGTACAAAGCCGCGGACCAGATGGAAACATTGCTCTTGGAAGCGCGTTTTACCGATCCGAGAACGCTCCAGAAAATCAAAGAACTCGATCTCTCTCTCGACTCTTATTATGAACTCCTTCCAGATATCAATGATCACTCCAGCGAAATCCCAAGCGATTTTTGGGTGCAGATCGCAAAACAGCTTTCTGAAACTGGCTCTTTTTATCCAGAAACAGTCGAATACATAACGGCTGCATTTCAAGGGGAAACATGGATTCTTATCGGCGATTCCGCTCTCGTTCATTCGCTGCGGGCGCAGGTCACGCGGACCGTCCCCGAAAAACTGACGCTTGTGCAGGCTGGAACCCGGATCATTAATCATGGCGAACAAGTCACCTCCCGCCATCTCACAATGATCCAAGCGATGAAGAGCGCGATCAGTGAGAGCCGCAAGCTCGAAGATCCCCTAACAATCATCTCTTCGCTTCTCCTCGCTCTTCTCTTCGTCTCGATTAGTGCGCTCTATTTTCGGATCAGCCAGCCGCAGTTCATCCGCTGCCTCCAGCAGGTAGCCCTTTTTGTCTGCATCGTTATTTTGACGCTTTGTTTTGCTAAGCTGACGGAATTCATTCTTCTAAAGAGTTCCTCGAATGTGATCGAGGGAGTCCGTTATCCGATTGTCGCTCCATTCGCCACCATTTTGATTTGCATTCTCCTCTCTCCGAGGACCGCCCTCTTCGCTGCGACCTTTCTCTCGATTATTCTCTCTGTCAGCCTCGCCGTTGATCACAGCCGCTTTTTGGTGCTGAATCTCGTTACTTCCATCGTTGTGATCATCAGCACTAAAGGCCTTCGCAAGAGAAAAGAGGTTTTTTCTGTCTGTATGAAATCATGGGCCTTTGCGATCCCGGTTCTTTTTACTTATTCGTTCAGCGAAGGCCATGTCTGGTCAACCAGCCTCGCATTCGATATCTGTTCCTCGTTCGTCTTTCTCGCCCTCACTGCTGTTCTCGTCATTGGGCTTCTACCAGCTCTCGAATCCCTTTTCGGTGTCCAAACCGATATGACTCTCATGGAGTTCATGGACCCGAGTAACGAACTCTTGCGCCGCATGGCGATGGAAGTTCCCGGAACCTATCAGCACTCTCTTGTCTTGGGTAACCTCGCTGAAAATTGCGCCCAGGTGATCGGAGCTCACGGTCTCTTTTGTCGGGTGGCGACTCTTTACCACGATATCGGCAAAATTTTAAATCCGCAGTTTTATACCGAAAACCAGCAAGGAGCGGTCAATATCCATCAACTCTTGACCCCGCTCGAATCGACACAAGTTATCATCTCCCACGTCACCGACGGCGTAGCTCTCGCAAAGAAATACCGGCTGCCCCGCGCTTTCCAAGACATCATCCTCGAACACCACGGAACGACCCTTGTCTACTACTTTTACTGCAAACAACTCGAGTTGAAAGGGGGAAAAAAAGAAGAGGTCGACGAAAAAGCATTTCGCTATCCGGGGCCGAAGCCACGCACTAAAGAATCTGCGATCATAATGATCTGCGACACGGTTGAAGCCGCTTCCCGATCTGTAGAAGAAGTCAGCGAATCTTTGATTACCGCCCTTGTCGATCGCCTCGTCGCGGAAAAAGCCGAGGAGGGGCAATTTGAAGAGTGCGAGCTCACCTTTGAAGAGCTCGGCAAGGTCAAACGTACTCTTGTTAAATCGCTGCTTCTTACGCAGCACGTCCGCGTCAAATATCCCAAGAGGGAAAAGTATTAATAGCTGTTTCGATGAGGGCTTTGAGCCTTTCGTCGGCCAATTGGATGCCCTTGTCAATATTTTTGACATTTTCCTCGACCACTTCGCCGTAGATTTTGAGTTTCGGTTCTGTGCCGGAAGGGCGGATGACGAGTTTGGAGCCGTCCGCAAGCCAGAAGAGGAGGACGTCCGATTGGGGAAGCTCCAATGGCCTTGTTTGCTTGGTCACTAGATTTTTCGATGTGGAAGAGAGATAGTCTTCAAACCGTTCGACTAGATTATGCCCGATCGAAACAGGAGGGTTCTTGCGCAGCCTTTGCATGAGGGTATTCATCTCATCCATACCAATGGAGCTTTCCTCAAAGGCGAGGGTGGCCAGAGATTCTCGATGGATGCCGAATTGTTCATAGATTTGGTAGAGGCGGTCGACAAGGGTAAGATTTTGTTTTTTTGCAAACGCGGCAGCCTCGGCGATGAGACATGAGGCGCTGATCGCATCTTTGTCGCGAACAAGAGTTCCGAAGAGATAGCCGTAAGATTCTTCCGCGCCGAAAAGATATTGGTAAGCATCGAAGCTGTTTTGCCAGAGCGTCATGAGTTCTCCGATGTATTTGAAACCGGTTAGGACATCGATGCAAACGCCGCCGAAGTGCTTAGCGATTTTTCGGATGAGCTCGGTAGTCACGATGGTTTTGATGATTGCTGCATTGCTTGGAAATTCGTCACGGGAGTTAACCGCCGTCCAAATATGATGGAGGCAGATACACGCGGTTTGATTGCCAGTGAGTGCAACGGCCTTGCCTTTATCCAAGACGACAATTCCCATCCTGTCAGCATCTGGATCTGTTGCGATGAGGATGTCTTCTTTTTGTTTGTAGAGCTGCTCCATGCCGAGCTCAAGGGCTTTTTTTTCTTCGGGATTCGGCGATGGCGCATGCGTGAAATTTCCATCGGTTTTTTTTTGTTCTTCGACAAACCTGAGATCGGAATAACCCCAACTCTTCAGCGCTTCGGGAATCGTTCGGATGCCTGTGCCATGGAGAGGTGTATAGAGAATTTTTAGAGGTTGTGAAGGGTAGAGTTGTAAGCTCTTTAATTCGCCAAGATAGGCCTTATCGAGTTTGCGGTCGACCCAAGAGATCAGTGGCGAGTCGATGGGGCTCATTGGAATTGGTCCATCGATCGCAATTTTTCGCACTTCGTCGATGATTTCCTGATCGTGGGGAAAGACGACCTGTCCTCCATCATTCCAATAGACTTTGTATCCGTTGTAGGCGGGAGGATTGTGAGAGGCAGTAATCATGATCGCGGCGCTGCATTGGTAATGACGGCAACCGTAAGAGACGAGAGGGGTTGGACAGATCTCACTCGTAATCAGAACTCGGATCCCTTTCGTAGCGAGGACGCGGGCCGCGACTTCAGCAAATTGCCTCGAGTGATTGCGCACGTCGTAGCCGATGAATACCGAATGGCCTTCGGGTGGATATGGCTGCTCAAGGATCGCGTTGGCAAGACCCAAAGTAGCGGCGCGGACCGGATAGACATTAAAACGGTTCGTCCCCACCCCCATCAGTCCACGCATGCCGCCGGTTCCGAAAGA
>CAZFWE010000094.1:0-6356 GCA_964522685.1 uncultured bacterium
TGCGGAGTATCAGGAGGGGATGGACAAAGACCTGGATGGGATGGTCATAAATTTAAAGCAACGAAGATTCATTCCAATAAAAGAACTCGTAGAACAACTACTCGACCTTGCAATGAGGATTGATATTCAAGTTGTTTTTGTGAATGTGCCGCAACCTAGAGAGCTTTCTTCCTGTTTTCCAGAAGCCACTATATTTGTTGGGGCTGATGGAGCCCGAAGCAGAGTGCGTTCTGAAATTTTTGATAATCAAGCTCGTTTGGATGAGACAATCCATCGTTTAATACAGGTCAGCTACCGAATTCAGAAGCAAGAATCTAGGTCTTTTCATCTTCCTTCATCAGATACTGGATTTGCTTACACAACAATTGCTTCGATGAACACGACACTGATCGATGAAAGGACTAATCAAAAACAAGATAGCACAAACAAAATACTCACGTTTGCTGTTCCTGACAATGTATTTGAACAAATGGCGGGAGCGACTTTTAGTTCCCCCTTTACGCTGAGTACGCCAATATTATCCGCCGAGCTTAAAGACGATTTTTTACTCTGGACCGGAATGAAAGAAGAAAGGTGTGGGGAAGTCCGTATTCTCAACAGTGAAGCGATTGTTGGAATTGATGGAAAGGCTAGAATTAGCAAAACGTTTGTAAAGTCTATACAAGCAGGTGATGGCCGAACTCATTATTGGGCCGTCATCGGAGATGCAGCAGCCAGCTTCCCTCTTCAACGAGGATTCAATGTAGGAGTAAAGTGTGGAATTCAATTGGCTAAGGCGATTGCCAGCTATTATGCAGGCGATTTGCAACATCAAGTTGCAGAAAGAGAAGGCATCGAGGGACAAGTCCCGGCTTCTCTGGCCGTTTATGCGGCATATGGCAACAAGATTAAAGAAGAAGAACTCTGTTTTCTAACCTGCCCTTTGACGCAAAAACAATGGGGAATAGCCCTTTGGAAAGCAGCTACAAAATTAGGCAGTGTTCTACCGGGGCATATTGCTTCTTTGGACCCGACAATGGCAAGACGATATCGTGAAAACGGAACAAATCCAGGTTTTACAGCAATGGCTCACATTAGAGTCGTAAAAGATTCTGTATCTGCTCAACAAGTAGCTCTTAGGGGGCAAATTGGCTCTTCTGAGGAGGGAAGCCTAACAGCTCAGGCTAGGATTGAAGATCTATTGTTAAGATATCGGACTCAACTATAGAGAATATATTATAATGCTTTTTTCTTCTGGCTCTTGTTCATTCACAGTTACTGATTCAGCTGTTCATGCAATAAAATAAAGCGGTTTTTTATCACTGATTAATTAAAATTTCCCTATTATGGAGGTGCCTATGGTTATAGACTTAAATTTTTTTAGACAGGGAATTTGGTCTGTTTTAGAAAAAAATCCCAACGTCCACAACTCTGACTTATCTGGAGCGATACGAGCTAGGATTATCAACTTCAAAGGACATATTCAGATTTCCGATCTTAGAGTACACTCATTCCAATCGGATGGGTATGAGGGAATACGAAAACCTGCGAAGATGGTATATGTTTCTCCCTATTGTTTTTGTATGGATTTGTTGGCTTCGATAAGAAGAATTTTTACCGGCGTAACGTTCCCTCCTTCAGCTGGCAATCGAGATCTTCTCTCAGACCTTCATAATGGGCGTCGCATAACAATTTTTTGCTCATTAGACGGGCAAGAAGCAGAGGCTGTCACCGAAGTAGATCAAAAATCTTTACATGTTCGTCTTTGTGAAGCAGTTTTTGGGAATTACTGGAATTGAGAGGATAGTTTCTCCTCCTCCGAGAGCTAATGGGAAAGCTAGATAAAATCATTTGAAGAACCGCCGACTAGCGGCTTGTTCTATAAGATAACGATAATACTAAAGTCTACAAAAAACATCTTGATTTTCCAAATGTTTTCTATAGGGGTGAGGAGAGTTTCAGGGGCGACTAATTAATACCTGGTCGATTGGCCGCTTCAAAACCATAAGAACTTTCAAGCTAGCCAATCGACCAGATATTAATTAAGATTGGTATTAAAAAGAGTAGGATAGGTTAAATGATAGTACATAATCCATCCGCATTTGATTCAAAGCTTAGTGCGAAATCATTCGATGTCACTGCAATAGTTAAACGCCTGCCTTCTTTGAAGGCTGCGTCGGCCTCTTGTTTTGCAATTTCATAACTAGAGTCGCTATGCCTAAGCACACCTAGAACATATTTTGTAATTCGATTGTCTCTTTCCTCCTTTTCATCCAGGGGGCCCGCGTGTTCCTGAAATTTTACACCAGCCAGAAGCCTCTTCAGGCTTATTAGTCCGTCTGCCCCCCATGCGTAAGATGTGATATAAATCACTCGAGCCTCTTTGTTACCGGTAGCAAATTTGTATGGTTTAGTCTCGACAGAAACCCTTCCTTTAAATCCAATTAAATTACATTTTATTGCACCTCGTAGATCCTCATCAGCAACACCCGGATTATGCAGAAGCACGCTTTGGATGTTTGTATCTGTATTACTCACTGCATAAGCCACGTTAGCCACAAGTCCGGACATAAAGTACTCCTTTTGTTTTTTTGGAAGCGCCTAATTTCACAAGGCAATAATCATAAAAAATTTGTCTTTTCTAACTAAATAATGGTACATGTTCCGCTTTTATTTTGATCAATTTCTATGGCAAGATCAGAACAGTCAGTTGCAATCGCAATAATAAATCGTCTTTTTTGCTCGAATGCTTGCTCTGTTTCTTGCTGCGCCTGTCGATACTCAGCTGTATTGAGAGGCAAGAGACCAAGAACATATTGAGTAATATGGGCTCCTTCATTTGAAAGAGATGCAAATTGGACTCCTCCAAGAGATCTTTTAATAGATACAAGCCAATCTTGCAAGTTTCCATAAGGGGTAATATAAATGACTCGAGCTGCTCGGCTTCCTACTGCAAAAGAATAGGTCTTGCTTGCTACTTGGACTAGGCCGCTGAATCCAATTAAATTACATTTTATTGCACCCTCTAGATCTTTATCTCTCACGGTGGGATTGTGTGTAATTATAAGGGGAATTGAGTTTCCAGTAATTGTCATATGGGCTCCTTTCTATAACTTATTGTTCTGCTGCGCTTATTGAGTTTAAAAAAAGACATATTGCTTGGTATTTTTTTGCACTGCTTGCAGACAGGTTCAACGATAATAGTTGTTCTTCTGTTTGTAGTATGCAAAACCCCGAATACCCCCAAGACTTGTAAGTGGTCTGGAGATGTTGATGGGCTCTTGAGAGGACTTCGTTTTGCTGATCTAAGAGTGTTTGTCTTTTGTCCTCCTCTTTAGGCGCTGGCTCTGCCGTAAATTGGCTTTTGAGCCAAGAAAACTTATCGCTAACAGCACCTGTAATCGCGGCTATACGTGGGAATTGTTCTTCAATCTTTTGGAAGAATATTATATCGCAAAGATTATTGAAGTTTCCTTCTTGTGAATGAGCTTGTATTTTGGAACAATCCCTTACTGTATATAGCTTGCTTACTTCAATGCCTGAATAACAGTTACTCGCAGTCCACGCAATTGTCGCTAATCTCACTAATTGGCTATTATCTGCAAGGAAATAGGTTCGGCCAGTCGCTGGGTCTGTATGGAATTGTTCTAGAGGTGGGGAGAAAAAGGACTCGATTATTTGTAAATCTCTTCTAGTGATGAATCCTGCTGAGTGATTCATTTGGTCTGCAATAGACCTTAGGTGATCGATCGACTTTTTAATCGTTTGGCTTTTGTCAACATTGTGTTCTTGCTTTGCTTCACGATACAAACTTTCTAACTTTTCTAGATGTAGAGCTACTTCGTCTAAGGTGAGAGGCTTTTGCTGTAGGTCAGGGAAAACTACGGGCTCCACATCTGCTATTCTGCATTCTCTCGCAAGCTGCATAGATGAGCTACCTGATGAAAGAAGAGCAGAAGAATAAGGTGAGATATTGGAAGGGAAGGAGTTGTGACCAGCATGGGTATTCATAACAGCTGAGGAGGAAGCGGTAGCCTTTCTCGCTGCTTCGTTATACTTAGCCGGTGAGGGCGTTCTTCTTTTTCGATCCTCGAAGGTGATATCTGTTACTCGCCCTTCGAGTCGTCTTACATTAGCAGCAAAAGCGTCACTTTGGGAGGCTACTGTGTCTTGACTATCCGTCTTCCTTATTTTGCTCATGCCATCCTGATCAACGTAAGGGTCAGCATGTTTAGCAGAAGGGGTTTTTGGAAAAAATAGGGATGTCATAAAAGCCTCCGATTAAAGATATTGTTAATCATGAGTAAAAATTTTATTGACTTTCGGTGATAATAGCAACAGAAATATTGAAAATGTGATGGAGTAGAAGAGTCGGTTGCCCAGAGTCTCCCCTTGCTAGATTGGTCCCCCAGCTTCGCCTTGAAGGGCTTCCAGACATTCAACTTTCTGGATTCCTGCCCAGATGCCTATATGGATGGGCTAATGAGCGGATTACTTGATTTTCAGCTGGCCAACCATACAACCCACTTCCCTTTTATAGTAAAAAATCATTTTTTACCTTGGAATTTAGCCAAAAATTATACATATTTGGGTTGGAATACGACCAAAATAGATCTATTTTTGCCTTGGAATTTAGACATGTTTAAGAGAATCATAGACTTCCATCTAGACCGATGGAAAACCGACCCTTTCCGTAAGCCGCTTCTATTACGTGGGGCGAGGCAGGTGGGGAAAACATATGCCGTCCGAAGATTGGGAGGACAATTCAAATCTTTCGTAGAAATCAATTTTGAAAGATTGGAGGGGGCTGCTTCTATTTTTGAGAAAGACCTCGCCCCTGAGAGATTAATTTTGGCCCTATCTCTCCTTGCGAAAACTCCTATTATTCCAGGAGAAACACTTCTTTTCTTTGACGAAGTACAAGAAGCTCCACGTGCTATTTTGGCTCTCCGCTATTTTTACGAAGAGATGCCAAACCTTCACCTGATTGCCGCGGGATCGCTTTTAGAATTTGCGATTGCCAAGGTCGGAGTTCCTGTAGGGCGCATCTCTATGTTTTACATGTATCCATTTTCTTTCTTGGAATATCTTGTGGCGATTGGTCATCACTTGATCGGAAAAGAAATTCTGGATCATCCCGTTGGAGTTCCTATGGAAGAGGTGATTCATCTAAAAATCTTGGATCTCCTTGGCGAATATCTCTCGATTGGGGGAATGCCTGAAGCAGTGGCAAGATGGATTCAGATAAAAGATCCAACATTAGCACTAAATGTACTGCAACAGATTGCAGCAACTTACCGCCAAGATTTTGAAAAATATGCTCGAAAAGCACAGGTAAAATACCTTGAGCAGCTCTTTCGACAAATTCCTCACCTTGTGGGCAAGGATTTTTCCTATCGAGAAATTCATGGAGAATATCGAAAACGGGAATTGGCGCCTGCATTAGAATTGCTTGAGCGGGCAAACATCATTCATTCGATCCGCCACTCTTCTGGCCAAGGAATTCCTATTGGTGCAGGAGTTGATTTCGAAACTTTCAAGGTTATCTATCTCGACATTGGCCTTTGCCAAGCGATTCTCGGCTCTGATGTGTCTGATTGGTTTTTACACCCTCTAGAGGCATTTGAAAACCGAGGTGAAATTGCTGAAGGATTCATTGGTCAAGAATTGATCTGCTATGCAAGCCCAGACAACAAAGCAGAAATCTATTTTTGGAAAAGAAAAGAAAAAAATAGCGCTGCAGAGATCGACTATCTGATTCAAAGGGGCGACCAAATTGTTCCTATTGAAGTTAAAAGTGGTCACGGCAATAGGTTGAGAAGCCTCCATATTTTCCTAGAGACTCACTCTAAATCAAATGCTGCTATCCGCTTTTCTTCTCTCAATTACTCGATCATCAATAAACTTGATTCAAGACCTCTATATGCCGCAGCATCCCTAGCACACGCTAATCAAAAAGAAGCTCTCATTCGTTTGGTCCACGGAGGCCCTGATTAAAAATACGGTATCATTGGATTTTCTGCTGTTCGTTATAAGAGCGGAGCTTTTTTCAACCGTAAGACAATACAAGGGCAAGCCGGGTATCAGGTTGATCTTGTCTTCGATCGCGCAGATCATGTCTTAATTGTTTGCGAAATCAAATATAAACAGAGTAAAATCGGCACTGAAGTCATTGGCGAATTTGAAAAAAACTATCTCAGCTTGAAACAAACAACCAGACGATTGAAAAAGTGTTAATTAGCGCCAGTGGCGCAACGGAAGCATTAATTGGTCTCGCCTATTTTGACCGCATTATCACTTTAGAAGATATTTTTGAATCGACATTTTAAGAATAAATATGATGAAAAATATCATTTTTCCGAGGACCAAGGATACGC
>CAZFWE010000095.1:0-6308 GCA_964522685.1 uncultured bacterium
GAAGCATTCGATTCTGCTAAAGAGCAATTTAGCGAATTTAAAAAAACGATTTCATCTAATAAAGAAAATAAAATTAAATCAGCTATATAAGGATCATAATATGTACGAACCATTAACTGACGCCCAATGGCTTACTTTAGAGCTGTTATTTCCAACGCCGATTAAAAGAGGCCGCGGCAAGCCGCACGCTCCTTGGCGTAATGTTCTCAACTCCATTCTCTTCATCCTCCGGACAGGATTGAAATGGGACGCACTTCCTAAGAGAGAAGAAAACCCTGAATTTGCGCCTAAATCTGTAGCGCACCGCTGGTTTATCCGCTGGGAAAGAGAAGGATTCCTGACACAAATTCTAAACACATTGGAAGAATTTGCTGCATTGACGACGCAAGTCTCTTCATTGCCTCGCCGCAACCGAAGTCCTAAAGTAGAGCAGCAAGAAGCAGCTATTTCTGCCTAAAATTTCTCCTATTCAATTCTAACCCGTTCCTCTAAGAACGGGTTTTTTTTATCCTTGTACTTTACCTCACACCATCAAACCAACTAACAATATGTTTATTTAAAAAATAAACGTTTATTGAAACTTAATAAACTATACTGTATAATTGATTGAAAAAAGAGATTCCCGTGTCAACAGCTTCCGCTCCCCATTCTTCAGGCTTTCAACCCATTCGAGGCGCCCTACTTGAATTTCGTCGCGCAAATACTGAGATTTTTATTAAAAACGCTTATTCTCTGAATGGAAAGGCTTATGACATCACCTATGGAACAACGATTCTAGAGATACAAAAGCTGCAGAGAATGGATCCGAGCGCTCTAGTTCAAACGCTTCAAGAGCAAATCAGAGTGGGTCTTAAGGCGACTGCCACTGGTCGCTCTCCAGAGAAAGTCCGATTTTCCTCCGAAAAAGGGAGAGTCTATGCTTGGCAAAATGGCCAACGAATCGAGATTAGCGCTCAATCGAGTTCTCTTACTGGTAGAACGATGAAAGCGATGATGGAGAGCCTTTCCAAAGAACATGCTTTACTCCAATCGAGTCTACATTCCGAAGTTGCGGTTCCGCAACCTCGAGCGATCCGAACTCCGACTCCGCCAGTTCTTTCAAGTAGACTAAGAATTCCCGATGAAATTAAGAACACATGGTTAAACAGTGAAATGGCCATATGCTTTGGGGGTTTACTCATCGGTCCTCTCCGTTTCTTGGCGGGATTGATTCAAGTGATTGTAAATCTTATCACAGCTCCCTTCGCAGAGAATTCAACAGAACGTTTAAAAGATGCTTTGGAGGGATTAGAACACCTAGCTATGGGGTTATTCTCTACGATCGCATCGATGATCGTCTATTCGAGCTTGATCATTGGAATCCCCTACGCAATTTTAATTTTCCTGATAAAGTAAGCCTCCTTAGTTTGGATCTACTCCTTCAGCAACGAAGAAGCGCATTACGTCCACTTGAGGCTTATCAACAACTTCCCACCAAGTAGAGTCGTCATAGCCCGTCCATTATAATGGATCCCGCTGGCAGATCCCACGAAATTCCAATCGCTGCCAGAAATTTTCTTTTCTTGATTAATTTTTCGAAGGAAGAAATAATGGGAGAAGGCGTAACAACTGAAGGTTGAGAAAAGGCCTAAATGCTGAAAGATTTTGTCGCACAGCTTTGCGTTGAGATGGAGATCGATCCAGTTCCGAAAATGAATGAACGCAAGTTCATTCCGTTTCGGCTCACCGATCAACTCGAAGTGGAAATCCGGGATTTGGACCCGGGGATCAGCCTTCATGCAAACATTGCCCCATGCCCCTCAAAGCGGTTGGAAGAGCTTTTTTTGCGGCTGATGCGCGCAAATTATTTGGGACAAGAGACCGCTCAAAACCGGATCGGCTTAAGCGCGGATGAGAAGTTCTTGACTCTCTCTTTAGGCATGCCGTATGAAATAAGCTATCGGATCTTCCGAGAAATGTTCGAAGACTTTGCAAATTTTATCCTTTATTGGCGCGAAGAAATCGATAAATTTATAAAACAGGAAAGCCTCCTCTAAATGCCAGCTCATCTCATTGCAGAAGAGGGACCGCACCGCGGTCTTGTTCTTAATTTTACAGAGGGCGAAGATTGGGTGATCGGCCGAGATCCCGATGTAGCTGATTTCGTCATTGAAGATTCTACGGTTTCACGGCAGCACGCCCGCATCACGAAACAGCCGAAAGGGATTTTCCTTCAGAACTTAAGCCATACGAATCCCATCCTAATCAATGGAGAAGACCACGATGGACGCGTCCTTTTAAAGGAAGGAGATAAAATCCAGATCGGTCATACGATCTTCTTGTTTTCAGAAGAAGATCTCCCCGATGTCGAGCCCTCTTTTCCTTCCAAAAAGAAGGAGAAAAAAAGCGATGATTATGACGAAATTTTCGGCGATCTGGAAGAGCCCCCTCCACCCTCTCGAGCAAAAGAAGAGATTGAAGAAGAGCCTGAACTTCCTTCTGCTAAAAACGAAGAGGAAACGGCTTACGACACCATTTTCGAGGATGTCGAAAGCCCTGCCGAACTCCCTTTCAATCTCTTGCAACCTACACCGCTTCTACTCAAAGTCATCTCTGGGCCTAATGCCGGCGCTGAAATCGGCATCGAAAAGGCGCGCTCCTACGTCATCGGTAAAGACCCGAATACGTGCGATGTCGTCTTCCAAGATTTGAGCGTTTCGAGAAACCATGCTCGCCTTAGCGTAAACGCGGAAGGAACGATCGAACTCGAAGATCTCGGATCAAAAAACGGCACTCTCGTGAATGGCCAGCCGATCTCGGAGCAAAAAACGATTACCCCTCAAGATCTCATCTCGCTCGGGACCACCGTCTTTCTGATCATCGACCGTGAAGCGCCGCAAGAGACGATCTATTCTCCAATGATGCCTTCTTATGAGTTGCACAAAGCTGGCGAAGCTCCTGAATCGGCCGCCGAAATGGAAAAGGAGGCTCTCTCTACTGTTGAAACCGACTGGAAGAAAAAACCCCTCCCACCAAAACATTTGGCGCTAGCCGCTGTATTTTTAGCGATCTTCCTCATCATCTCCTTGAGCTTTTTTTCCTTGTTCAAATCGGAAAACATCGAATCGATAAATAAAGAGCCGATTAGCCAGATCAAAGATGCTTTGACCAAGTATTCGGAAGTCCAATTTTCCTATAATCCGGGCAGCGGCAAGATTTTTATCGTTGGCCATGTGTTGACGGCTGTCGATTACCAAGAAATGACGTTCAAGCTCGACCAAATCCCATTTATCCTGTCAGTAGAAAATACCGTCATCATCGATGAACTGGTTTGGAAGACGACGAATGATGTTTTAAGCAGCTTTTCCGCTTGGAGAGGCGTCAGCATCCACTCACCAAAAGCGGGCTTGTTTTCAGCCAATGGCTTCGTCCAAACGAATGAAGACGCCACCAGCTTATGGGAATATCTGACCGGCAATTTCCCCTATCTCGACAAGTTGCAGAATAACGTCGCCGTCGAAGAGAACGTGGCCGCTTTCGTGCAAGGTCTACTCGTATCGAAAGGATTCGGCTCAGTCGCGTTTCAGATTTCAGGTGGAGAGTTAATCCTAACTGGCGGCTATATGGCCAACATGGAAAAAGACTACGAAAAATTGCTGAAAGACTTAAACGCAGTCAAAGGGATTACCAGCGTTAAGAATTTTGCCATGCCCTCGGCGCCAAACGCTATCGGCAGCGATATCACGCAACAATACCAGGTAACGGGCTCTTCCCTTTACGACGGACGCGCCTATAGCGTAATTTTGAACGGAAGGATTTATTCGATCGGCGATTCCGTCGACGGAATGGAAATTACAACGATTGATCGTACTTCAGTCCAGCTAGAAAAAGATGGATTAAAATACAGAATCGATTATAGATAGAAAATAGTTTGCGAAAGCAAGAAGGAGAAAGTCTTATGTATGGATTAAAGAAAGAACCCAAAGGGAAATTTGCCTTCGATCTTGAAAAAGAGATCAAAGAGAAACCGACTCACGGCAAAAAAATTCTAGAAAAAGCAGAACAGCGCATTTTGGAAATCAAAAAACAATTGCGAGAAGGAGTCGAGTCGAAAGATTTCGACCAACTCGGCATCTTGCTTCACGGCTATGCGGCTCTTCAAAAAGTATTGAAAAAAGTAATGAAATAGGAAAAAAATATGACACAAGTTCCAGGTGTAACACTCTCTTTCTCATCTCTTATTTCAGCCTATAAAAGGCTGCAATCAGGTCTCGTCCAACAGGTACGCGCCTTGGCCAGTCAAATGAGCCAAGCGACGCCTGGCTCGTTCATTTTGCTGCAATTTGAAATGAGCCAAGTGACGCAGATCGGCGAAACGATCTCAAACGTAATTTCGCAGGTCAACTCAGTCATTAACAACGCTGTGAGAAACCAAAAAGTCCAATAACGGATAAGGAATCAATTCATGACAACGTGGAAAAACTACAGAGAAGATTTCGTCTTATTGCTCGAAACGGGCTATATCGCCGTGAATCAAGCCGACGAAGATGCAGCACTCAAACTGTTTAGAGCCGCTGAGCTTTTAGATCCTGAAAATATTCTGCCAAAAATCGGTTTTGGATATTTGCATCTGCATAAGCTCGAGCTAAAGCAAGCTTGCAAATACTTTGAAGAAGTCCTTGAAACAGATCCTCATAACGATATGGCCAAAGCTTTCTTAGGGCTCTCTTTAAGCATGCAGCCGAACACGATCGACAAAGGGGAAAAAATGCTCGAGGAAACATATAAATCCAAAGATCCCGGCATCAAACGGCTCTCGGATACAGCAATCGATTTCGTCGAACGCTTCGTCAAAAAAACGCCCGGTCCAGCAGGACAAGGTCGCAAGAGAGCATAAACCATGGCAGAGACGAATCCAATGGGAATGCCGGATAAGATCTCGGGGAAAATTCCCATCGAGTCTGAAAAGCCGGCAGGGTTAGGACAGCCATCCTCCTCCTTCGAAAACTACATGCAGGGGACCGCTAACCAGCCGAAAAGCAGCTCGATGCCAAGCGAGGCTGGCGGGGTCCATGGAACAAGCCCGATGGATCTTACAAGACCCTCTATGCAAACGGCGGGCCCATCTTTCGATACCCTCTTGGCACAAGCGCGGGTGGCTCAAGATGGACTCGGGACGATCGGTGAAAAGCTCAACGAGCCCAATCTGAAACTCAAGCGTTCGCAATCCCAGCTTCTAAAGCATAAGCTGCAAGACGCCAACGGCCATATCCGCGCGACCGGAACCAGGGCCGGAGTTCCGGAGCCACCAGAGCGTAAAATGGATACCGGAAGCCCTGTCGCCCGATTTTTAGGGATGATCGGCCAAGGCCAAGACGATCTTCTGGCAGTACAAAGCCAGATTAAAAGCCTCTCCCAACACCCCGAATCGCTTCAACCGGGCGATATGATGTATATGCAAATCAAAATGAGCCAAGCGCAGCAGGAAATCGAATTTTCTTCGACGCTGCTCGGGAAAGTGATCGATTCGATCAAACAAGTCCTCAATACCCAATTGTAAAGAGATAGGGTCATGGAACAACCGCCGTCGTTCGATAAGTTGATTTCTCACCTTGAAAATGTCGAACTTACGACCGTACATGGCCGAATCACCGAAGTCGTAGGGATGCTGATTCGCGCCGTCATCCCGCAAGTGAAAATGGGAGAGGTCTGCCTCATTAAAAGAGCAGGAGAACCCCTCGCTGCAGAAGTGGTTGGATTTACGAAAGACGAGGTCATTCTCTCCCCGCTCGGCGATATGGCGGGCATTGGCCCTTCTTCTGAGGTCATCCCCTTGCGGATGCCAATGCACATCAAAGTGGGGCCACAGCTTTTAGGCCGGGTGATCAACGGCTTGGGAAAACCGCTCGATGAGGATGTGAAAGGGCCGCTTCTTTTAGAGGAGAGCTATCCCGTTTATAATACTCCTCCAGATCCGTTGAAGCGATCGCTCATTACAAAGCCGCTCAACGTCGGAGTGCGTGCAATCGACGGCGTCCTGACGGTCGGGAAAGGGCAAAGAGTCGGTATATTCGCCGCGGCAGGCGTCGGAAAGTCGACGTTGCTCGGCATGATCGCGCGCAATGCAGTGGCCGATGTCAATGTCATCTCCCTCATCGGAGAGCGCGGACGCGAAGTGCGTGAATTTCTCATCAACGACCTCGGCCCCGAAGGGATGAAAAAATCAGTCATCATCGTCTCCACCTCCGATCAAGCTGCCCAGATGCGCATCAATGCAGCTTATGTAGGTACTGCGATTGCAGAATACTTCCGCGACCAAGGCAAATCAG
>CAZFWE010000096.1:0-6305 GCA_964522685.1 uncultured bacterium
TTGAATTTCGTTTGATACGAATGATAAAGGGGATTTCTTGTTCAATGAGAAAACGGAACCACTCTCCCCCTATGAATTCTCTATCTGCAAGCAAAACCCGAATCTTTTCTTTCCCCATAGCCTGTATGACCCGTTTTAGAATTCTTGTACGATCCCCAGTAGATGAAGTTCCTCCTTTCCTCAGGACCGTCCAAAATATGGGAATCCCAATCCCTAGATGCTCGATCGATAGCACCAAGATATTGATGTCCGTTTTACCCCACTTCCAGTTCGTCCGGTCTAATAGCAAAACGCATTGTTCTCCCCATGTGAAGAATTTACAGGCGAGAATGACGATAAAGCTCATATCGAAGGAAAACCCGCCGAAAAATCTTTGAATTCTTCGATAGACAGATTCTTCTTTTGCAGAAGAGCAAAAGGCTTGTGCTATCTGAGTGAGATTTAAAGTTCTGACGATGAATAGGGCTTGTAGGACTTGGATCAAGAAAGAAATCCTGGCCTTGTTCCAATCCAAAAAATGGTTTAAAGTAGTCTCCAACTCGCTGATTTGTCTCATTATACCTCGGTGATTCGTAACCAACGAGATAGGATGCCACTTCAGCGGGTTTCTTTCTTCAAATCATTTTTTGTCGTGTACAGAGTTGTTAACCTGAGTTTTGGGTTTAAGAACTTGACGATATGAAGGATACGTAAAAATTTAGTGCAAAAAGACCCTTATCTGATGTAAAAATTTTGTTTGCAAACAAAAAACCAAACATCAGAAGAGGTCAAAAATGAGTGCGCTAGTCGATTTATATTGTTCTGTTGACGATTTCTGGAAATCATTCAAAATTGAATGGGACAAACACCTAATCTCCACTGCAGCCAATAGCCGCGGCCCAGAGCCGGAACTTTCTGTCTCAGAAATGATGACCATCGTTATTTTGTTCCATCAGTCCCATTTTAGAAATTTTAAAAACTTTTACTGTGGATATCTCGAAAAGTTTTTCAGAAAAGAATTTCCAAAATTAATTAGTTATAGTCGTTTCGTTTCTTTGAAAAAGAACCTTTTTTTTCCGTTGTTCGCCTATCTACTTCACAAGAGAGGTGCCCATCACCGGTATCGCTCTCATCGATTCAACGAAGATTCAAATTTGCCACAACAAACGAATTAGGAGAAACAAAGTTTTTGCTGGCTTGGCAAAAAGAGGAAAAACAACAGCTGGTTGGTTTTATGGATTCAAGTTGCATTTGGTTATCAACGACGTAGGGGAAATTTTGGCATTTCAATTAACGACAGGGAATGTATCTGACGTAGCGATGCTAGAAAAATTGTCGACGGGAATAATTGGGAAATTATTTGGAGATAAGGGGTATATTTCTGCGGAAATAGGAGCCAAACTGTTCAAACAAGGACTACAGTTATTCGCCACATTGAGAGAGAATATGAAAAACAAATTCATGGAAATAAAAGATAAAATATTGCTTAGAAAAAGATCAATTGTTGAGACTGTGAAGGACCAATTTAAAAATATATCGCAGCCTGGGATTATTAGTTAGGCCGAGCTTCGACTCAGCCCGATATTATTTTGAAAATACCTGGCCCTTAAGAGCCGGTTTTCCCTCGGAAAATGGATAAAACAAAAGCATTTTATCCCACGCCTCCCGGACGGGGTGCAGCCTGAAATAGATTAAATGCTCTTTCCATCTGTCGTGGACTAGCTAAGTACCTCTGATCATTCTGCATTGCAAATTCAAAAAAACCAGGAGCAGCTAAAAATGTTAAAACCTCATTCTTTTCCCTGGGAATTACAGCTGATGCTGATGCTAATGCTGCTATAGTCCAATAAGCGCTGTAACAAAAAATAATGGATCCAATTAGAGCAAAGAGAGGATTTCCAAAAATACCAATTGCAGCAGATGACACCAGCAAAGCAGACGCAGCCCATAATTTTAAAGGTTGTAATTTTGATTGGTTATCTGTGTAAAATTCTCTAAGATGAGTAAGGGTGGGATTTATTGCCATAATAACACACTCCTTTTGATGGCCTAAATCATAACATTTCCCCTCGATTTTTGGCAATAAAGAATCTACTTTCTTCTTTCCCGTCCCACGGAAAGGACTTTTTTTACTTTTTGGGTGGAAAGGCGCACTCCCCGAGTGTTGACCCCTTTAATAGGGAAGTCTTTCAACGAGATGACCTTCTTTTTCATTTTTTGCGAAGAAAACTGGAGTTCGACAGTCGCATCTGGATTTGAGGAAATATGCTCGAGTTCCATATTTTCATCCAAAAAGCGATAGGTTTTGTCGAGAATAAACTTATCGATGATAAAGCGCTTGGCCCAAACTTGTCCTGTATCTTTGGTTTTGCCGACTACGTTCATAATCGTCTTTTTATCGGCAATGCCCGCCCATGCCAAGCCTTCAAAATATTGCTTTTCTAAAATATTGGTCACTCTATACGTGCCATCTTTGGAGAAAATTAAGAGTTTATCGAAGTTCGTGCAAGAAAACTGCAACGAACCAGAGATTTTCGTTCCAGCAAAACCGCCTACAAGGTCAACTCCCACCTTGATTTCTTTGGTTTCAATCGCGCGGCGGTCGATTTCCTCGATCGCTTTTACACGGGTTTTGCGCGGATAGTCTCTTCCGAATTTCAAAATCAGTTTCTTGAGGTGTTCGATCGCGTATTTTTTGACATTCCTGAGATTTTTCTCCACATCGCGGTGGGTCTCTTCAAGAACTGTAATCTCCTCTTTATTCTTGTCGATGTCAAATTGGGAGATGCGCCGAATAGGGATCTGGAGAAGCCTTTCGCGATCCTCGTGCGTCGGCTCGCGGATGATCTTTTTTCGGAAAGGTTTGAACGATTCTTCGAGCGCCTCATGAATTTTCTCGAGTGTTTTTACCGCTTCGATTTTCTTATAGAGGCGGTTTTCGATGAAAATCCTCTCGAGCGTCTTGTAGAAAATCTTTTCTAGAAGTCGATCTTTTTCAATTTCGAGCTCTTTCTTCAGATATTCCACAACCTTAGTGGCATTATAAGCTAAGATCTCATGAACGTCTGTTTCCCAAGGAAGCCCATCCTTGATCACAATCACCTGGGAGGTCAATGAGACTTCGCAATCAGTAAACCCGTAGAGAGCATCCAACATCTCTTCTGCATACTGTCCCCGGGGCAGCCGAATCTCGATTTCGACATCTTTTGCCGTATAATCGTTGATCACTTCAATTTTGATTTTCCCTTTCTTGGCCGCTTCATCAATCGAACGGATCAGGCTCTCCGTCGTCGTCCCATAGCAAATCTCCCGAATTACGAGCGTTTTAGGATCCTTGATCTCGATTTTTGCCCGAAGTTTGATCTTTCCTCCCCCCTTGTCATAGTCACTTTTATCCATAATCCCACCCGTGGGGAAATCGGGAAACATTTTGAAGTTTTTTCCTTCTAGAAAAGCGATCTCTGCCTCGAGAAGTTCGGCGAAGTTATGAGGCAGAATGCGAGTGGCCATCCCGACGGCGATCCCGTCAGCCCCTTGCATTAAAAGAAGCGGGATTTTAGCAGGGAGCGTGACAGGTTCGAAATTCCGGCCATCATACGAAGGAATTTTTTCTGTGATATCGGGATTGAAGAGGGTTTCTTTAGCGAGAGGAGAAAGTCGTGTTTCAATATAGCGCGCGGCCGCGGAGGGATCTCCAGTGTAGATATTGCCAAAATTCCCTTGTCTATCGAGAACGAACCCTTTATTCGCTAGCGTGATGAGAGCCTCATAGATGGGAGCATCTCCATGAGGATGCAGCATCATCGTCTGGCCGACAATATTGGCCACCTTATGGAGCTTATCGTCATTTTGTCTCCATAAAATTTCAAGGATGCGCCTTTGAACCGGCTTCAGACCGTCAACCACGTTCGGAATCGCTCGGTCGAGAATGACATAAGAAGCGTATTTGATGAAATGATCTTTCATCTGACTTTTAAGATCATCCATCGACTAACACCAGGTTTTGCATAATGAACGCTTTTCGCTGAGGCGTGTTCTTTCCCATGTAGAATTCAAGCGTTGGTTTGATATCGCAGAGATTTTGGATGATGATGGGCAAGAGGCGAATATCTTTCGCAATGAACTGCTTGAACTCATCGGGAGAGATCTCTCCAAGTCCTTTAAACCGCGTGATCTCGATCCCCTTCTTGAGCTCTTTCTCAGCTTTTTGCTTCTCTTCCTCGGAGTAACAATAGATCGTCTTCTCTTTATTTCTCACCTTGAATAAAGGCGTCTCGAGCATATGGAGGTGACCATTCAAAACTAGCCCCTCGAAATAGGTTAAAAAAAATGTGATCAAAAGATTGCGGATATGCATTCCATCGACGTCGGCATCGGTAGCCAAGATCACCTTGCTATAGCGCAAATGAGAGAGGTCATCTTCAATATTCAAAGCGGACATCAAATTGTACATCTCTTCATTTTTATACAATTGATCGATCTTCATCCCATGAACATTGAGCGGCTTTCCGCGGAGCGAGAACACTGCTTGCGTAAACGGGTCTCTCGTCATGACGATCGATGCGGAAGCTGAATCCCCTTCCGTGAGAAAAATCATCGAATTAGCCCCCTCCAGCGTTCCGTCGCCGAAGTGAAATTTGCAGTCGCGCAATTTCGGGATCTTAAAAGAGATCTTTTTCTGCTTCTCTTTCGCCTCTTTTTTAACAGCAGCTAGCTCTTTTCTAAGCTTTTCATTAAAGAGGATTCGCTCGATGATTTTCTTGCCTGTTTCCTCATTTTTATAGAGGAGATTTTGAACCGCATCCTTCACTTCTTGTACAATCGGAGCTCTGATCTCATTGTTCGACAGCTTATTCTTTGTTTGCGACTCGAATACAGGATCTTTAACCTTGACGAGAAGGCTCCCTACGATCCCGTCGCGGACATCAACGCCTTGGAAGTTTTTCTTCCCATATTCATTGACTCCTTTCAGGATGCCCTCTCTGAAAGCCGATAAATGAGTTCCTCCATCTTGGGTATACTGCCCATTGACAAAGGAAAAATAGGTCTCTCCATAGCTCGATGAGTGGAGGAAAGCGAACTCGATATGCTTGCCCCGGTAGTGAAGCGGTTCGTAGAGGCGATCTTCTTTCACCTCTTCATTCAACAAGTCCAAAAGCCCATTTTCCGAACGGATCTCTTGGTCGTTAAAAACAAGGATGAGCCCTACATTGAGATAAGCGTAATGCCAGAGGCGCTTTAAGATGAGATCTTTTTGAAAAGCAAATTTTTTAAAGATTTCGGTATCGGGGATAAATTCGACGGATGTGCCGTTTCCATCTTTTGTTTTCCCCTTCTTCTTGTCTTTGAGGATGCCTTTTGCAAAGCTGGCTTCGACGTACTCTCCATCGCGAATGCTTTTTACGACGAAATGCGAAGAAAGGGCGTTGACCGCCTTCAACCCCACCCCATTCAACCCAACGGAAAATTGGAAAACATCGTCATTGTATTTGGCGCCTGTATTGATCTGGCTGACGCAATCGATGACTTTGCCTAAAGGAATCCCTCGCCCCCCGTCCCTGACGGAAATAGTTGAAGTCTTCTCATTGAGGCTAATCGTGATCTTTTTTCCATTTCCCATGATGAATTCATCAACGGAATTGTCGATCACTTCCTTCAGCATCACATAGATTCCATCATTCGGATGGGAACCATCACCTAAGCGACCAATATACATTCCAGAGCGCAACCGTATGTGGGCTAACGCATCTAGAGACTGAACGGAGCTTTCATCGTATTTTTTTGCCATGAGCTTAGTTCATACCATTTTCTGATTTTTTTGACCGCTTTCATTTCATTAGAACGAAAAGGCAAAATTGAGTTCTGTGCCCCAAAAATTGTAGAGATTCTCCGGCAGTTCAAGCGCATTTCCATTTGGAGTTTTTAGCTGTTGACCGGCCATCTACCCAATGCTCATAGAATAGTTTGAAAATCAGTGCATAATGCTTGTTTTACGCAAAAAAAACTCACCGGCAATTCAACAAGCGCGTTGCTAAAGGCATTTTTCAGTCTCCAATTTCGATTTTTTCAAATCACTGTTTCTGGGCGACGATGTAATGGCTCGTCGTCACCAGTCTTTCTCGATCTGCATCCACAAAGGCTTGGCCGTCTTTTGTTAGGCGGTCGAAAAGCGTTTTAAAATGCTGTGGCAGGAGTTTCCACCGCACAAGAAACTGGATGGCGCGAGTAACGCGAGTAAAAAACTTATCGGCATTCTCAATGAGCGGCGCCTGCAGCCCATCAATACTCGCATTTTCATTCACGACGATTTTAAATCCGACCTTTTT
>CAZFWE010000097.1:0-6279 GCA_964522685.1 uncultured bacterium
GTATGCCGAAGTGGTTCAAGTAAAAAAACACTACGAGAACATCGCCGGCGTCGAGATTCCGATCTTTGAGAAAGTCATCTTCAAAGAACCTGACTATTTTTTATTCGACACGCCTGTCTGGACCGACCGAGCTACGGAACTCGTCCAAGATCTCGTGAGCGCTCGAGAAAAAATGGGAGTTGCAGAAGAAAAAAAACGGTCTTTAGAAAAAGAGCTTCGAGAAGTATCGATCCGGGTCAATCTTTTCGAGAAAATTTTGATTCCGCGCTCACAGGGCAACATCAAAAAAATCCGGATTTTTCTTGGCGATCAGCAGCTTGCTGCAGTGGCCCAAGCGAAAGTGGCCAAATCAAAAATGAAAAAGAGAAATGAATGATCGTCAAGGTACATAAGTATTTGATTTATGGCGCAAAAGAGGAACTAGACCGCTTCTTCGAGCTATCCCAACGAGCCGGCTTCATGGAATTCATCGGCCTGTCGCACAAGAAAGCGCTCGAGCTCACCGACGACATCAAGACTGTGCTAGCTGCGATCAAGATCGCCAAAAAACATGAGATTCACCCTCTCCAGGTGCCTCCCCTTCCCGATAATGCTGTGCAGCTTGCAGCAAAGATGATTGAACTGAATTCAATGCTCGAGCACCTACTCGAGGAAAAGCGCCTTCTTATCGCTGAAATTGCAAGA
Organism: uncultured bacterium; assembly: GCA_964522685.1. Classification (GTDB taxonomy): domain Bacteria; phylum Chlamydiota; class Chlamydiia; order Chlamydiales; family SM23-39; genus CAITMJ01. Next base: position 685 of record CAZFWE010000097.1, read on the forward strand.
ATCTCACCATTTGGCCATTTTTCGATAGCAGATCTCCAGCAAATCGAAAAGGAAGGTAAGCGCGTCCTCCAATTTTTCTGTATGAAAAGCGATTTGGCTCGAGAGATCTCCTTGCCTCCCGAAGTCCAATATATCTCGACCGAATACGATCTCGACTATTTCGTCGCTATCAATAAAGAGCGAACGCAATATCACAAAATGATCGAAATCCTCATCGATCGGCCCGTCGGCGATCTCAATAAAAGGCTCTATGAAGTCGACGAGCGGATTGCACAGCTAGAAAGCGACGTGCGCCATTATTCAAATGCGCTTCCTTTTCTGCAAAGTGGCCTTTTGGATCTATTGAACGACTATCATCTCGCCCTTACTAAGCACGATGCGAGTATTTTCGAACAGGCGATGTTTGCCATCGAAGCATGGGTGCCGGAAACTAAAATCAAGGCCCTTTACGGGATTTTGAGTGGCTTGGACGTCTTGGCAGAAGAGATCGCAATCGAACCCAGAGACCATATCCCCACTTGCATGGAGAATAAAGGGATCGGCAAAGTAGGCGAAGATATCGTCAATATCTATGATACCCCCTCGCATACCGATAAAGATCCTTCCATTTGGGTCCTCGCCTCCTTTGCTCTTTTTTTCGCAATGATTGTGGCAGATGCCGGATACGGGCTTATCTATTTTCTCATTGGCCTTTATTACAAATACAAGTTCCCGAATATGAACGCCACCGGTCGTCGGTTTGTCAAACTTGTTTTGATCTTGGGATGCTGCACGATGATTTGGGGCGCCTCTACTGCCGCCTTCTTCGGCATTGAGATCGGGCCGAATAACCCCTATCGCAAATTCTCTTTTCTCCACACCATGGCCGCTAAAAAAGCCGAATACCATTTGGAGCGTAAAGACGACGTTTACCAGGAATATGTCAAAGACTTTCCCTCGATTGCGACAGCTGCCAATGGGCATGATTTTCTCGTTGACGCTATGACCGATAAAAATGGCACAGTCAGATACCCCGCTTTGGAGATCTTCTACGACAACATCCTCATGGAAATCTCACTCCTGATTGGGATCATCCATATTTCCCTCTCTTTCATCCGATATATGCGCCGCAATTGGTCTGGATTTGGATGGATCCTCTTCATGTGGGGCGGCTATCTCTATTTCCCGAAAATACTCAACGCGACAACCATTTTCAACTTCATGAGTATCGTCTCGAAGCCAGTCGCTTATGCATGGGGAGAGCAAATGCTTTTGATCGGCTTTAGTCTTGCGCTATTGACCGCGATCATCCAAAGGAAATGGGGCGCTATTCATGAACTGATGAATGTGGTCCAGATTTTCGGCGACGTCCTTTCCTACATTCGTCTTTATGCCCTCGCTTTAGCGGGAATGATGGTAGCGAGCACCTTTAACAATCTAGGGATCAGCGCCGGGATTGTCGGCGGGATTTTCATCATTCTCTTCGGGCATTTAACGAATATCAGCCTTTCCATCATGGGAGGGGTCATTCACGGCCTGCGTCTTAACTTCCTCGAATGGTATCACTACTCTTTTGAAGGAAGCGGTCGTCTATTTAACCCATTGCGATTAAAGAAAACAAAATAGAGGTATTTTTATGACAACTTTTGACATGCTAGGGCCCGCCATTGTACTGGGCATGGGCTGCGTAGGCAGCTCGATCGGCTGTGGGATTGCTGGCATGGCATCTCATGGTGCAATGACGCGCGTTGAAGAAGGGCACGCCAAATTCATTGCCCTTTCCGCGGTGCCTTCCTCTCAATCGATCTACGGCTTTCTGTTGATGGTCCTTATGAACAACAGCATCCGCGAAGGGACCCTCACTGCCATGAACGGCATCGGAATCGGGTTCTTTATCGGCCTGGCGATCATGTTCTCTTCGATTTTTCAGGGCAAGTGCGCTGCAACGGCTATCCAAGCCTCGGCCAAGCAGCCTGCCGTCTTCGGAAAGGCCTTTACGGCATTGGCCGTCGTGGAGACGTTCGCGATCTTCGCCTTCGTCTTTGCGCTTCTCTTGATTAAATAATTTATTACCCCCGGTGTATGCCGGGGGGATTTTATTTTCCTTATATGCGTCTTTATAGTATACTCTTTTCCAAAAATGGAGCTTTTATATGGATGTGATGCCAGTCACTCAATTTAATTCTATACCTGAAACCTCTGCCGTCGAGCCCGGGCGCTGCCAGGTGATGAAAATCGCGATCGATGTGCTCAAGGCTTTGGGCCTGATTCTCATGGCTGCCGGAACCGGCTGTTTGATCGCTGGATTCGAAGTCCCTGCGATCGCTCTTCTTGTTTCGGGCGTTGCAAGCCTAGTATTGAGATTTGTGCTTGGCAAGAATGAAGAAGCGACATCGGTTTCGAATCTTAACCCAAAAGCACCACCTATCACTGATTTGCGTGAACCCTTGCCCGCAAAGATCAATTCGATTCCAACCCTTGCGCCAATTTCGAATCTTAATCCAAAAGCACCACCTATCACTGATTTGCGTAAAGCCTTGTCCGTAAAGATCAATTCGATTCCAACCCTTGCGCCAATTGGAAGAATGGAATTTACCCGCAGGATTGGTGGCGCGACAGCAGGGCAAATAGTTGGAGATGCATTAGGTCTTTCAACGGAGTTCAAGACAAAAGAGGAAGCGACAGCTCTATTCCATGGACGAGCTCTGGAACTGAATGATCCGGCGTTTGGAGAAGGTTGGGCTGGCCAATTTCCTTCGGGAAGCTTCACAGACGATACGGAGCAGGCGACAGCCATCATCCGGGCGATCGACCAGCATGAAAAACATCCCGAGCGGTCGCTGGAAAGCCTCTTCGCTGAGCAGTTGGTTCATTGGCTACACCACGGTCTAGATAGTTTTAATGGCCAATACAAATCAAATGAACCTAAGCCAATCAATGGTTGTCGCGATGCGGGATATTTGACGCGAACTGTTTTATCGCATCGAGATTTTTTACAGGATCCGCTGAAAATCGCCCTAGAAATTTGGGCTACATATAAGCCAGCATCGAATGGCTCTGTCATGCGCACTTCTGTCGTAGGAACCATTTACCATCGCGATTTGCACGATGTCGTCGAAAAAGCCATTCTCTTCGCGAGTGTTACCCATGCCGATCCGAGAAGCATTTCAGCTGCCGTCATGCTTAGCGTCGCAATTGCCCTCGTGGTGAGAGGACATGACTCCGTCGAAGAGATCACAGCCCATTCATTAGACATTGCCAGGATTGTCCTTCGCCAACAAATGGAGCAAAAAGCTGCTTATTATCAAGGGGAGAATTTGGAAAGGCTAATCGATGAGTATACCCAGGATCTCGAAGCTCATATCAATGGCAATTGGGGCGCTTTGCAGCTTGGTGATCAGATAACTATGGGATACGCCTACAAATGCATCGGCGCAGCCTTTTGCGCGCTCCGAAGAGTTGCTGAACTTCAGGCCCAAAACGCCGAAGAGCCGTTCCGCACTGTAATTCAAGAAATCGTGGAAGAAGGCGGAGACGCTGACACGAACGCGGCTGCAGCTGGAGCTTTGATCGGCGCATATTTGAAATACCCTTCGATTCCTAAGAGCTGGGTTGATGGTTTTAACCCGAATGCTGACGCCGTTTTTACGGAGAATGATTTGTTGGTCATGGATCTTTCAAAAAAAGTTCTGACCCAAGAAGAAAGGCGCAAACGGATGATTCAACTGCTTACAGAAGATTACTAAGACTTGCTCGTATTCACCTCTTTGGCTAGATTCCATTTAAGGGAGCAATAGTATGCACAAAGAGCGGATCGAAAAAGACTCGATGGGTGAGATAAAAGTCCCTTCTGATAAGTACTGGGGCGCTCAAACTGAGCGATCTCGCGAAAACTTCAAGATTGGCGGTGAAAAAATGCCAATCGAAGTAATCCACGCCCTTGCGATCGTCAAAAAAGCTGCAGCCATAACCAATGCCGAACTCGGCGCTCTTTCCCCGGAAAAGCGAGACCTCATCTGCTATGCTTCCGATGAAGTGATCTCTGGCAGGCTCGATGCTCATTTTCCCCTTGTAGTTTGGCAAACCGGCTCCGGTACGCAGACCAACATGAATGTCAATGAAGTGATCAGTAATAAGGCCATTGAGAAAGCGGGGGGAGTGCTCGGATCAAAAAAACCGATCCACCCAAACGACGATGTCAACCATTCTCAATCGTCCAATTGCGCTTTTCCCACCGCGATGCATATTTCCACAATACTGTTGATCCGAAAGAAATTGCTTCCTGCTCTGGCTACCTTTTATGAGGTTCTCGACAAGAAAGCACATGAGTTCCGAGACATCATCAAAATTGGCCGCACCCACTTAATGGACGCTGCGCCCCTCACTTTAGGCCAAGAATTTTCTGGCTATGCTGCGCAAATCAAACACGCTATCGCCTCAATTGAATGCAATTTGGAGCCTCTTTCGGAACTAGCTCTCGGAGGCACCGCCGTCGGCACTGGCCTCAACGCCTCCCCGAAATTTCCAAAACGAGTCTGCGAAGTGATTAGCCAAATGACCGGAGTCCTTTTCATAACTGCCCCTAATAAATTTGCCGCATTGGCAGCTCACGATGCGATCGTGGGAATGAGCGGAGCTCTTAGACAGACAGCTGTGGCCTTCTTAAAAATCGCCAACGATATCCGATGGCTCGGTTCAGGCCCGCGCTGCGGCTTTCATGAAATCTTCCTGCCGGAGAATGAACCCGGCTCCTCCATCATGCCGGGTAAAATCAATCCGACGCAGTGCGAAGCGATGACGATGGTGGCTGCCCACGTGATGGGCAACGACGCTACCATCGCCTTTGCCGGATCACAGGGCAATTTCGAGCTCAACGTCTACAAGCCCGTTATGATCTACAATCTCATACAATCCATTCACCTCTTGGCCGACTGTGCCAATAATTTTCTTGAAAAATGTCTTGTTGGCATCAAGCCCAACCAAAAACGGATCGCTGAATACGTCGAAAACTCCCTTATGCTAGCCACCGCCCTCAACGAATCGATCGGATATGATGAGGCGGCCAAGATCGTCAAGAAGGCCTACGCCGAGGACATTTCCCTCAAAGACGCGGCCGTCAAGCTCGGCATCCTCACAGCAGAGAAATTTGATTCCCTGATCGATCTAAAAAAAATGGTCCACCCATGTTAATTTTTTGAATTAACATAAACAGCTCTGTCTGTTAATATTTGCCATAATTTATGAATATAACTATTCCAATTACATCTATACCGAAAAAATTTGAGCCTTCGGCTGACCGGCCGATTCCCTTTAGAGGGGAGTATTCGAAGATCAAGCTCATTGCTCTTTTTGCGATCATGGTCCCCGTTCTTGTTATTTGGGCCGCCCTTTCGGCTGCAATGTTGCTCCCTCTTAAGATTTGCAGCGCGATCGGATGCAAATGGACTTTGGGCAATAGCATAGTGGATGAGTGTTTCGATCTTTGGATCTCCATCTTGAGTTACTTTTCTGAATCGCCTGAGGTGATTCCGGGAGAGGGAAGGCCGATTCTCCTCGTCCACGGATATCTCCACAACTCTACCGCCTGGTATAACGCTATTGAAGGGCTGAAAGAAG
>CAZFWE010000098.1:0-6158 GCA_964522685.1 uncultured bacterium
TTGGAACAAGTCTGTTAGATTGCTCAGTGTGCTAACAACAGGTATGTAATCACATACATTATCAACTTTCACAAAAAAATTACTGAGACCGCTAACCATTTTATATTCCTCCTAAATTAGACTTGCACATGTAGTGCAATTATTATAAGCACGCCCTCTAATTTATTTCTACAACAATTAATTTTTACTCTGTAAATTTTTTATGAATGCATCTGATCGATGAGGAGCAGGGCTAGCGCATCAAAAATGAATGTTTGTTGAGCCTGTACCTCCCTCCACTCTTGACTACTGATTAAAAATTTTAGGATTATAGACGCCTTTACCCGGAGATGTTTATGATTCAAGCAGCAAATATTACCACCTATCTCGATATGATTCCTGAATGCACCAACAGGAGAATCATGCCTGATAAAACAGACGAAAAACAGGGAAGATTTCGAAAAGGCCGATCTGGAAATCCCTTTCGAAGACCGCGAGGAGTTAGAAACAAAGCTACCTTGTTAGCAGAAGCGCTTTTTGAAGATGAGATCGAGGGAATCTGCCGTAAAGCGATAGAAGAGGCGAAGCAGGGCAATATACAAGCGATCAAGCTTGTGCTGGATCGTATCCTTCCACCTAAAAAAGAAGCCTCTATATTTATCGATTTGCCTGCTATGAAAACCAGCCCAGATATTTTAGAGGCAATTCATAGAGTAATTCAAGCCGAATCCCTTGGAGAACTCTCCCCTACAGAAGGAGATTGCCTCACCAGAATCATCGAAAGACAAGCAAAAGTGATAGAGCTGAATGACTTTGAGGAGCGGCTTAAGAAATTGGAAGAACGGCAAATCCATATCTGTTGATCTTGCCCCGTTCTTTAGTCCAGCCTTAGTTAGAGGTTCCGGTTAATTTCTCTTCCTCTTGAGCCATTCAAAGCAAAAGAAGGAGACCGAGAGCAGCAAATTAAGAAACTTAAAATAGAGGTAGGGCAATACAAGCAAAATCTCCTCAAATTTGACTAACAGCGATTTGTATCGGAAGAGCTGGAGGCAGATTCATATCAGCGGTTAAAAGCTCATACTTTGGAACAGATCGATAGGTTGAATATCCAAGTTGCTGACTTGGAAATCACAGATACGGCCTTTCAGAAGTATGTGAAGTATGGGATGAGTCTTTTGAAAGATTTGACTTGGTACTTTCAAGAGGCTGGGCTGGAAGCTAAGAGAAAACTGCTTGGTTCGATCTTTCCGGCAAAATTGACCTTTCAAGATGGAAAATATCGAACCGAAGGGGTAAACCCAGCCTTGGCGATTATCCTACAGAAAACCAAGAACTTAGAAAGGGTGAAAAATGGAGACATCGTCATTTCTGAAAATGTCTCCGGGGATGTGCCGGTGACCGGACTCGAACCAGCACTCTATTGCTAGAAGTAGATTTTGAGTCTACCGCGGCTACCATTACGCCACACCGGCTTACGATAAGAAGTGTCTCATTCTAAACGGGGGCGAGATTTAAAATAAAGATGCATTTTCCTCGATGGAGCCATTCTCAGTGGAATGGCTCTGTTTATACACAAACCAACTTTTAAATTCATTTGTGTATAGCAGCAACTTTTGATTAAAGATCATCCCAGTCGATATTGCGAGGCATATAGAAGAAACCGATCCCCCCAATGATGGTCAAGATAATCGCTGAAGGAATAATAAAGCTGGCTCCGCTCAAAAGAGCTGCTGCATCGAATGAAATTTCCAACCCTGAGAGCGATAATGCCAACATCCCAGCTCCAACCGCCGCAAAAAATGTAACCACAAAGGATATAACTCTATCGACTAGACTTGCCTCAGCAGAATCCAAATCAAAAATTTTCGTAAAGGTGCGCTCTGCACAGACTCGGCCCATGTGAGAAGCCGCTCCAAAAAACGCTCCGCCAGCAGCTCCGATCGGGCCGATCATTGAACCTGCCAAAGCACCCCCTAAGACAGCACTTCCGGCTGATATAAGATTAAGCGCAGGAATACTGGAAGTTGTTAAATTAATACACATAAAGGAACTCATTTATCTTTCTTTTTCGCAGACATAATAGCAAAACGCAATCAATAAAAGCAACAATTCATCTTGATGAGATAGTAACAAAACTTTTAATTAGCGCATGTATAATCTGGGGTCCCCACAGCAGCAACGTAAACCATAAAACAGAAATACAGTAGAAATTAATGAAACTAGACTAAAAGCGATTGCAGGTCCAATTGTAATCGTAAATCCTGCAAGCGTTAAAGCGAATAGACCAGCTCCTATTCTTGCAAAAAAACCAGCGACTAAGATTACGATCTCAGCTGCTTGGGCTACCGCTTGATTGTCCAAATTGAAAATTTTTATACAGGCCCACCTTGCACCAGCACCGGCAATATAAGAAATCGCGCCGAAAAGTGCACTGGCTGCAGCTCCGACTGGAGTGAAGGATGAACCCACCAATGCGCATCCTCCGACAGAAAACCCAACTGACACCAGGTTTAGCGCAATACAGCTCGAAATACTTGTATTGATAGCCATAGCTAATCCTCGGTTAAGTTTTGGCCAAAGAGCATAGCAAATACAAAGAATTAATTAAAATAATTTCCTAAATCGAATATTCTAATCCTAGAGTCCTCTTTCCATATCTCTAAGAAAAGGTCAAAAGTACTGCAGAGTCGAACCCAATGGGCAACCCTACAAGCGATGCAGCAACCATAGAAGCAGTTACAGAAGCGATAAATGGAAGAGCATAATTATCAGTTAGTTCTTACAAAGAAGATATAATTAATAATGATTTAAAGATATAAAAAAGAGGTAAAAAACTTTAACTGCGAGGATAGCCTTTAGTGGCCTTTTCCCAATCGAAAAGGACCCGCTCGCCTTTGCTCCGGTCCCAGCGGACTTGGACGGAAAGATAAGGGTAAGGATGGCGGTTATCTGCATTCCTTCCCTCGTTTTTTTGATAGAGTTTAATAAAAATTTCTTTATTGAACCAAGGCTGGGTCTCCACCTTGGCATCGAGTCTGTCATAGCGTTGGAAGACAATCCACTCTTTTTGATTTTTATAGGTGGGATGCTCCTGATAGTACTGCATCAAAAAAGAGACGATTTCTAGAGGTTGGTCTTCCATCCCTTGGATATAGAAATCCGCCTCGGCTCCAATTTGATGTTTCGACGTTTTAGCTTCCTTGGACGGGTCGGTATAGGCATTATGCACCGGACAGCGGTGGCCGCTAGTGATGATGACTCGCTTCCCCGTTTTTTTTTGGAGATAATTCATCAATTCGATGAGGACCGGGTAAATATTTTCTTTGCCCCCGATGATGGGAAGGCCGTGACGACTAGTCCCCTCACAGTCAGACATCGGCGTAGGCCTTTCAGGATCGATCATTGCGACATAAGGGAGATTGAGAAGAGACCCTTTACACCGGAAAAACTCTTTTGTGATCCGAGGCAGATGAGCTTCATTTTCCCAAGGGTAGGCTGTGCGGGGCGTATGTAAAGGCCGCTCGATCGGGGCAAAAATGTCGTTTCTGCCTCGGTAAATGCACTCTCCTTTGCAGTTCTGCCTCCGAATTTTCACCTGTTCAGAGCGTTCGAATCCAGAGCAGTTCGAGAGAATAGAGATTAATCCGAAAATCCGTATAGTCCGGCTTATGAGCGAAAACATATTTGAGCACCGACTTCATTACGGCCAACGCGCTGAGCCAAAGTATCATCCAGAGTATCAGTTGGTTCAGTCTTGTGTCAACGCCGCATTTATAAAGGCGCTCCTCCCAAAGCTCTCCGAGGGGATTTTAATGCTCGATCTGGAAGGCATTTTTCAGGTGGCCAATGACGCGGCCTTGAAACTCGTCAACATAGAAGCCAAATGCCTTTTACAGCAACGGTTTTGGGATGTTTTTCCCGATGAACATTTCGGCTTTTCCATGAAAGAATCCCTCCGCTATGGAATTTCCCATCGGCTGATCTATCAATCGCTACCCAGGGTGGAATTAGAAGTTTCGACCTCATTTTTGCACGAGGGCTCGAAAGCGGAGCAAGGCCTCATTCTTTTCCTTCGCGATATTACCCACGTCCAAAAGCTGCAGCAAATTGCGGCTAGAGGCGACCGGATGAAAGAGTTAGGAGAAATGGCCACGAAACTCGCGCATGAAATTCGAAACTGCCTTGGGGGCATCCGAGGATTTGCTAGCTTGCTGTTCCGCGACCTCTCGAATCAGCCGCATTTGCAGGAGATGATCAGCAGGATCATCGAAGGAGCAAAATCGCTCGAGAAATTGGTCACGACCATCCTCGTTTACGCTCGCCCGATAGAACTCTCTGAGCAAACGGTCGACCTTTCCCAATTTTTGAAGCAATCGGCCAAATCCTTGAAAATCGATCCCGATTTTCCAGCAAATGTCAAACTCAACCTCCATATTCCCGATGAGCTTATCCTTGTTCCCATAGACTCTGATGCATTAAAACGGGCGCTTTTGAATCTTTTGATCAATGGAGTCCAAGCGATGCCGAAAGGAGGCGAATTGACGCTCTCTCTCCTCAAGTATGAAACGAATTGCCAGATTTCGGTTTCAGACACTGGAATTGGGATGGACGACGAACAATTAAGCTCTCTTTTTTCCCCTCTTTTTACGACAAAGAGCTGCGGCAACGGGCTTGGCTTGGTTGAAACAAAAAAAATCGTCCAGGGCCACGGTGGTTCGATTTCGGTCCGCTCAGCTCTTGCTCACGGAACCACTTTTCTCATTACACTCCCCCTAAAGAGGGGCTCATGATCGAACGAATTCTAGTCGTGGACGACGAGCCTCTAATCCGCGATTTTATCGCCGAAACGCTCCGGCGAAAAAAATTCGAGGTCGTCATAGCTGCGGATGGAAAAGAAGCGATCGCAAAGCTACAGACAAATGCGTTCGAACTGGTGATCACCGATTTGAAAATGCCAAACGCAGGAGGCCTTGAAGTCTTGAAAGCGGCAAAAGCAGTGAACCCACAAACGCTTGTCATCGTCGCAACCGCCTTCGGCAGCATCGAGACCGCAGTAGAAACAATGAAGCTCGGTGCGTTCAATTTTCTCATCAAGCCATTTTCTCCCGAAGCATTGGAAATCAATCTCGAAAAAGCAGCAGCGCATCTACGGCAGCTCGTCGAAAACCGATTTTACAAAGAAGAGCAGACGCTCTTCAAAAGTCCAGCTCTCATCGCCAATAGCCGCTCGATGAAAAAGATCTTCTGTGATTTGGAAAAGATCGCGAAAAGCCAAGCCTCCGTCTTTATCACCGGCGAATCGGGAACCGGCAAAGAAGTCATTGCAGCAGCCCTCCACCGCCTTTCTACAAGAGCAAATCAGCCTTTCATCAAAGTCAACTGTGCCGCTATCCCTGAATCGCTCGTTGAATCGGAGTTTTTTGGCCACGAACGAGGCGCCTTCACCGGAGCCAATTTACGGAAAATCGGACGTTTCGAGCTCGCTGACAAAGGGACACTCCTTCTCGATGAAGTGACCGAGATCCCCTTGAACCTACAAGCAAAACTCCTTCGCGCCATCCAAGAAATGGAGTTTGAGCGCGTCGGTGGGACGAGAAGTGTTACAGTAAATGTCCGCATCCTGGCCACCTCGAACCGGCAAATGACAGAAGCGATCGAATCAAAAGTCTTCCGCGAGGACCTCTACTACCGCCTCAACGTCGTTCCAATCCATATCCCTCCGCTCCGCGAAAGATCCGAGGATATTTTGCCGCTCGCCGAATATTTTCTTCACCGGTTCTGCGTCGAAAACCATAAACCCAAGAAAACTCTCCTGAAGAGCGCCCAAGAAAAACTCCTCGCCTATCACTGGCCGGGCAATGTCCGCGAACTGGCCAACATCATCGAGAGGACCATCGTTTTAGATTTCGATCCTGTCATCGATAGCGAACACTTGTATTTAGATCGCCTCCCTTCGGTAAAAAAAGCCGGCACCACGCTCCATGCACTAGAAAAACGACTCATCTTGGAGACTCTCGACGCACAAGGGCAAAATAAGGGAAAAACAGCGGAACTTCTCGGGATTAGCGTCCGGACGCTTCGAAACAAACTGCAAGAGTACGCAGTTGAAGAATAGTCCAAACACTAAGAGCATAGTGTTACACACAACTTTTAGTTGACAGATTTGCATGTATATGTTC
>CAZFWE010000099.1:0-6134 GCA_964522685.1 uncultured bacterium
TTTGTACTCTCTCACATCTTTTTCAGCCATCGTCTCGGGAAGTGCAATCGCTCGAAACCTGTGCTGCCGAAAAATAACGCATTTGGCATCTGTGTGACCAGGCATCTTCGGATCTTTGGCGGCTTTATTCAAAGATGAGATCACATCCGTATCGCTGATCGACAAGAAGGCATCGAGCTCCGAGAGCATTTTCGGCGTGAAATTAGCCAACATGAAACGGCGCAGATGGAAATTATAGGCTTTTACCGAAGAATACTGGTAGATCCGGCGGTGCATGAAATGGCGGGCGAGCAGTAGGGCCTCGCACGATTCAAGCCCATTTTCATCAATGCCCAATTGCAGCTCGTCCGCTCCCCTGTCTACGCTCGGTAAAATCCGGAGCATTTCGATCAATTGGTGATAGTCAAAAAGACCGTAAGCGACGCCGGTGCTCTTGGCGTCTCGAATTAAATAGTCGATCCGATCCGCCCCAAAAAAATCGCCAGTGATGAGCTCGGAAACAATCCGCTCCCAAGGAGTAAAGCTTTTGCCCGTCAGCGCTTTCCATTTCGCCTCCCCGATCGAGATTTTCTTGATGTCTTCGAGAATGTCCCGATCGATCACATCTTCTAGATAAGAAGGAGCCTGTTTCAACTTTTCCCAGACTGGAGTCAGATACTGACTTTCAATCACTTTGAGGGTCATTTGTTCGTGGCCGTAGGGGATCAGAAGATCTTTTTCGGCGACGTGAGAGAAGGGCAAATGCCCCAAGTCATGGCAAAGGGCCGCCATCCGAAGAACTCTTCGCCAATATAGAAAATCGGAAGAGCCCTTTCTGGGGACAAAGTAGAACACATCGGGTCGGACCGATTTGCAGATCTTATCGAACATCAGAGATGCTAGAAGCATTACCCCGAGCGAATGCTCAAAACGGGTATGGGTCGCCCCGGGATAGACCAGATAGGCGATCCCCAGTTGATGGACGTAGTGAAGCCGTTGGAAGGGAATCGAATCAATGAGGTCTTTTTCATACTCATCGAATGGGATAAACCCATGGACTGAGTCGTAAATTTTCTTATCGGCGTGCAAAAAATCTTTTACCATAGGCACCTGTAAGCCCATTATAGGCGATCGATCAATTATTTGTATTTGGAGAAAAAGCGGCTCAGAGGGTATATTCGTAGATCCAAATGCTCATGTAATTATTATTGTGCAAAAAAGAAAGGTTTATGTCATCAGTAGAGGGTAGTGGATTTTTCCAAGATGTAGCGGCTTTTGCTAGCAATCACAAGATCTTTTGTATTTCAACTCTCGGACTTGCCTTAGTCGGCTATTCGATCGGAAATTTAGCTGGACGAGCTGTCTCATGGATCTGCAAATGTGTGGGAACGACAAAAAAAACCAATGATGTGGGTTTAGAAAATATCCCCACTAATTCACCGAAAAAAAACGAAATGTTTTTTAAAAATAATTACAATACAGAACAAAATTCAGTTTTAAATCTAAATAATGCTAACGCTCCTGATGTAAATACTGATTTGATAGAAAAGGCATTGTCTCTCCCAATCCAGAACTTATTAACTGCATATAAAACCCCTGAAGCAGGATGGGTAATGGTCCCTCCTAAAGATGAAATGCAAACAGATCAGCGATTTGCTATTGCCTCAGGCGCTATAGCTTTCAGTGGAAATGGCAGATGGAAAATCCATGTAAGTATTCATCCAAATCAAATGGAACAAGCAATTCCAATTTTTATGGAAGTTTTACATAGTCCAGACGCCCCCAGACTGGGATTTAAAATGCAGACTAAAACCAACTTAGATTCAGTTCATCAAATTGGAAAAGAATTTGCACTCATTTTTGATAAAAAAGTAGAAGCGGCTGCTCTTGAAGGCCATCGAGAAGTGGTTGAACGTTGTTTAAGTATTCTTTGGAAAAAGTTGTATGACGCAGGAATTCGTCCTGAACCAGGTGTTGTTTTAACACCACAAACAATGGAAACGGTAAGAACCGCTCCTGCCGGAAGTCAGATCCAAGAAAAGAAAAACCTTAAAATGGGTAAATTTGATAGAGCTATCCCCTGTCCTAAAGACTGCAATTTCTTCTATTACAGAGATGAAAATTTTGCTCCCATCTGTGACAATGAAATTGAAGGGTTAAGGAGTATTCCTGGTGTCTATGCAGCTTCGGATATCATTGAGCTCGCTCGCCAACAACCTGATTTCGCCCATAATCCAACACAGAGCCCTGACCCATTTTTAAACCTTCAAATTCAAGAGCGGTGAAATGCAACGGATTTTTTGATGTCGCTGGGCTGCGTCCGTTGATCTTCATTTACTTTAATTTATTTGTACTTTACCATGGTCGGCAAAAAAGGAGCTTTTTTTATGGAAGCTGTTTATTTACCTCAAAAAAATTCTACTCTTCCAGCTCAACCAATAGATGCTCCTGAGGGCTATTGCCCAGTAAATAAAGTCGCAATCCATGCAATCAGAGCCTTAGGTGCGATTCTTGTAGCAGCTGGCATCGGGTGCATCATTGCCGGACTCCAAGTCCCTGCAATTGCTCTTCTTGTCGCAAGCGCTGCAGCTTTGGTGTTGGGATTTGCGCTTGATAAGTCTCGTGTTCAGCCAGAGGCTCTCTCTGCAATGGCTTTCGGCAGAAAAGAATGGATCCAGTACATGGGACTCGATCCAGGAGAGGTACCCCCATTGCCTCTAGATATTGAAGAAATTCTCGCAAAGCCTAGCCCATTTTGGAAGGACAAAACCGTAGCTGATACGGATATGCTCGTACTTATTCCTAAAACTGTGACTAAGCTCAATACCGGCGTTCCCTTTGAACTGCCGCTTACTTTAAGGACTCTAAAACTCTTAGCAACATCTCCTACTGACAACCCAGGTATTAAAATTCCGGGTATCGAAGATCAGATGGTTTTAGAAAACTATGAAGATAATCCGATACAAAAATCTCATTGGGTTCTGATGACAAAAGATGTAATTCCTGTCAGCAAATATCACAATTATGATCTTCAAAAATATTGGGTTGAAAATCATTGGGTTGAAGAAACTCTAACACCCACAGGGTATGAAGTTCCTAGTTGTTTAGAAGCTGCAGCTGCAATTCTTTTGGAAAATATGCGCTCGAAGGAATATCTTTTTTGCACCGATCCAAAGACCTATACTCGCTGTCGAGAAATCCGCCAAACTTTTGTTGGTGAACGAATAGTATCTGTTGGAGGCTTCGATCCACATAACGGCTTGAGGATTGTCGAAGATAAAGATAGCGAGCACAGGCTCCACGGCATGGCGGCAATCAGGAAGCTTTCTCCTGCAATCGCTTTAGGCCAAGGAGAGAGGCTTTAGAACATGGGAGTAGATCCAGGAGAGCTTGGGCCGTTGCGACCTACAGATATGTTGGAGGGTTCGTCTTAAGCTGTAGTTCTTTGAGGCTCCGGGCCCCGTCCATCCGCAGGAACATAAAATAAAAAATTTTTCTGCGTTTTTGCACTCCTGCTTTTCTTGTGCACTAATCTTTCTTTACTTTAGTTTATTTGTACTTTACCATGGTCGGCAAAAAAAGGAGCTTTTTTTATGGAAGCTGTTTATTTACCTCAAAAAAATTCTACTCTTCCAGCTCAACCAATAGATGCTCCTGAGGGCTATTGCCCAGTAAATAAAGTCGCAATCCATGCAATCAGAGCCTTAGGTGCGATTCTTGTAGCAGCTGGCATCGGGTGCATCATTGCCGGACTCCAAGTCCCTGCAATTGCTCTTCTTGTCGCAAGCGCTGCAGCTTTGGTGTTGGGATTTGCGCTTGATAAGTCTCGTGTTCAGCCAGAAGCCCTCTCTGCAATGGCTTTCGGCAAAAAAAATGGATCCAGTACATGGGAGTAGATCCAGGAGAGGTACCTCCATTGCCTGTAGAGATTGAAGAAATTCTCGCAAAGCCTAGCCCATTTTGGGAGGACCAACCCGTAGCAGATACGGATATGCTCGTACTTATTCCTAAAGCTGTCACTAAAATGATCGATGGCGTTCCCGTTGTAGTGCCGCTCACTTTAAAGACTCTGATTGATCTATTAAAAGAATCTTCTACCATCAAGCTTGATTGCTGGTATAAGATTTTAGAAGTATTTGGAGACACTCCCATTGAAAAATCTCATTGGGTTCTAATGACAAAAGATGTTCTCCCCGAGAGTAGAAACAAGCTTTATTTAGAACAAAAGTTTTGGGTTGAACATCGTTTGGTTGAACAAAATCTCCAGCCCTCAGGTTATGAAGTTCCTAGTTTTCTAGAAGCTGCAACTGCAATTATTTTAGGAAATATGTGCTTGAAAACAAATATTTTTGGGAACAATCCATTGACCTACACGCGTTGCCAAGAAACTACCGAAATTGATAATTCATGGACCTCGCTTTACCAACGATCACCCAACAAAAATCCTCCTATTATAGACATAGTATCTATTGGAGCCTTCGTTCCAGATTGCTTCGTTTTGCAAATCATCGGACAACGAGACGAGGAATGCCCTGATTTGGGGATGGCGGCGCTCAAGAAGCTCTAGAAGAATTAGAAACTAATCGGGCCTCGTCCTGCTTTCATAAATATAGGCGGGAGAGACTTGGACAAACTCCGCTTTTCGCTGTAGTTCTTTAAGACTGCGAGCCCCGCCGTAAGTCATGCCACTTCGGATGCCGCCTAGAAGATTATTAATCAGCTCTTCGGCCGAGCCTGTAACATCGCCCCAGAAATCAACCCCTTCAGCCACCGTCTTTGCCTTAAGTCCCCCATAAAATTCGTTTTGAAAATCGGCCGAAGCCTGTCCTCGGAATTTCGCCTCTAAGCCAAAGGGCGATTTTTCTCGAGGCCGTTTTTGGGAGGCGCTTTCCTTGGTGAGGGCGAATAACTTTCCAACCATGACCGTGCTTGCACCAGCGGCTAAGGCTAAAACTACGTCGCGGCTGGTCCGGATCCCCCCATCAGCAATAAGGGGAACGCGGAGTTTTTCGGCGATCTGGGCACAATCTTGGACAGCGGTAAACTGGGGAACCCCGAAGCCGGTGACCATTCGAGTTGTGCAAGCGGCTCCAGGGCCTATGCCCACTTTAACTGCGTCCGCTCCTGCATTGACTAAGTCGTGATAGGCCATCGCCGTGCAGACGTTGCCCGCAATAACTTCTTTATCGGGGTGGAGCGATTTCAATTCTTCAATATAGCGAAACATCCGGTCGGAATGCCCGTGCGCGACATCGATGCAGACTCCGAGCGCTCCAAGATCGAGCAATTTCCTCGTTTCATCCAATTTCTGGATCCCAGAAGAAATAAAGGTTTTCCCCTCGAAGTGTTTCACCCATTTCACCTGGTCTTCATGACTCGTAAAACGATGGAAGATAGGAATCGATCCTTGGGCGAGAAGGATTTCAGCGAGTTCATAGCCGACCACTGTATCCATATTCGCGGCGAGGAGGGGGATGTTCATCTTTAATTTTTTGGTGAGCCAAGTTTCCAAAAGGGGTTCGGTGCGAGACGGAATGTTATTGAATTGGGGCACGAGGGCTACGTCGTCATAGGTGAAGGCATGGCGCATAAAATTTCCTTTGTAATCAAAGGACTTTATCTCTTTGCCGAATTTTTTAGGGAGAAATTTATCCTCATCCTTTATTATTTAGGAAGAGGATGCATGTATATTTTAGTTAAACACCAGACGCTGCGCATTTTGGAGATGATCGGGGAATATTTTTCTCTGATCATCGATGTTCTTTTTGCTTTTTTCCATAGACCGCCGACCTGGCGTCTCGTCCGAGAGCAGCTTTACCATCTTGGAGTCATGTCGCTTTCGGTGGTGGCGATCACCGGCTTTACAACAGGCTTCGTACTGGCAGCCCAGTCTTTCTATCAGCTCGGCCAAAAAGGGCTTGGTGGAGTTACCGGTGTTCTAGTGGCCAAGTCCATGATCACGGAACTCGGCCCTATCCTGACGGCGTTTATGGTGACTGGTCGGGTAGGAGCGTCGATGTGCGCCGAACTCGGATCGATGAAGGTGACGGAACAGATCGATGCACTCAAATCGATGGCGATTAACCCGAACGCTTATCTGGTCGCGCCTCGCTTTTTGGCCGGGATCTTCATGATCCCCTTACTTACCCTCTTCT
>CAZFWE010000100.1:0-6087 GCA_964522685.1 uncultured bacterium
AATAGTGGTCTGTCCGAAAGAGATATTCCGCATCCGGACGATACGAGCATTTGCCCTGCTAGGGGAGGTAGTGGAATGAGGGACAGCGATCCAAAATTCCCTCATAATTTCGTCCGTTAAGCCATAGTAGCATAGCGCTGAGATGAGGCATATGACTCCATTAGGGATGCTCAAGGCGGTGAGAGCGAGATCTTCCCATTCAAAATCGCGATTAAAATCAACATGTTTGACCCTATAAATACCTCTGCCAATACGTTCGATCTGCCCCTTTGAGCAAAAATAAGCAAGCATTCTAGCAGGAATTCCTGCTTCTCTTCCTTCTGCAGACGAGAAAACAGGTCTTTTTGAGAGCGTCTTGAAAGCAATTACATACTTTGATTTAACCACAACCGAATTGTAACAGAAACTCCCATTTAGATCAAGCGGGTGTCTGGATTACATTTTAAAACGAAGAGAATTATATAAGCCTTTTAAAACCAGAAAATTACGTTAAATGCGTCAAGTCATAAGTAGAGGCAGAAAAAATCAAAAATGCATCCTTCAACGGATCTACGATATAAATATGTGCTCGACCCTGAGTTATGCAACAGGTTCGAGTTCACTTGTCTATGTAATCGACGGAAATCATGAAGGAAAGAACTGTGACAATAACCAGCGATAACCGGAACATTTGCCGCGCCCAAACGAGATCGCTTTCAGCCTTGAATCCTTTGATGCTAAGCCAAAGCCAAATAAAACCAAGCGGGGCAGCAACCAGCAGATAAGCCATCCCCGTATACCCGAATGCCGTCATCGAAACGGTCGCGATCGTGAAGGCAATGATGTAAAGCGCCATGTGTATTTTCGTCACGCGGTTCCCCTTTTCCACCGGAAGAACCGGAATGTTGGCCGCCGAATAATCGCCTAACCGAAACATCGCAATCGAAAAAAAATGGGGCATCTGCCAAAGGACGAGGATTGAAAATAAAAGGATTGCGCCCAGATCCACACGGCTGCTCACCGCGCAATAGCCAATCACAGGTGGCAGCGCGCCTGCAATGCTTCCGACAAGGGTCGCATATGTTTTTTTCGTTTTCCAAAAGCTGTAGAGAACCACATAGATGAAAAAACCGAACGCAGCGATCGCCGTGGCCAAGAGGTTCGTCCAGAGCCCTAAGACGGCGATCCCGGCCAATCCTAAAAAAATCGCAAACAAAATTGCATTGCGCCCTGAGATTATGCCTGTTGCCAACGCCCTGGTTTTAGTCCTCGACATTTTTTTATCGATCTCTCGATCGATATAATTATTGAAAACGCAAGCGGAAGCGATCACGAACCCTAAGCCGATCAGCATGGACAAAAACAACCGCCAATCGAGATCCCCTCGAGAGGCGAGAGCAAATCCGGCACTCGTGGTAATCAAATTACCTAAAATAATCCCTGGTTTAGTCAATAAGTAATATGTTTTTATCACATTGGGCCCATGAGATTGTAATTCAAATGATACATGATCCAGATCGATCCGATGACTAAAATGACTGTAACCATAATCGTAAAGAGAAGGGAGACCAAATTCCATTGCGGATTCGGCTCTTTGCCCACGTCCAGAAAGAGATATAACAAAATCCAAGACTAGACCAATCCCAGAATGCCGATAGAAGTATAATGCGCCCAGCCGGAGAAGATCTCTCTTGATGCTAAAAAATAAGCCAAAAGGGTCAAAATTAAAGCCGAGGTAAATCCAACCAAA
The DNA here is from genome assembly GCA_964522685.1 of uncultured bacterium. Taxonomy (GTDB): domain Bacteria; phylum Chlamydiota; class Chlamydiia; order Chlamydiales; family SM23-39; genus CAITMJ01. Next base: position 1,730 of record CAZFWE010000100.1, read on the forward strand.
TACGATGTCCACGTTCCGTGGCCTTCCCCATGTTCTTGCATATCAGGTTGCTCCTAGTAGATAGACAATTGTAAACATGAAAACCCATACGATGTATGAGAAAAACCAGAACATCTTTAAACAGGTCAATCGCCGAATCGTCACTGGGATCAGGCCGCGAACTCGGACTTGCGCTAAAAAGAAAACCATGAACAACAGGCCAAGTGCGATATGGATCCCATGTAGGCCGACGAGAGCAAAGTAGGAACTTAAAAATCCACTTCTCGACCAATGATTCCCCGATTTGACCAAATGGGCGAAGTCGGCGTACACCATCCCCAAAAAGAAGACCCCTAGTAAGAAAGTCATTCCATACCAACCGTATAGACTCTTCTTATCATTGCGAACAACTGCCAAAGACGCTATCCCGCATGTCAAACTGCTCATCAATAAAATGAGCGTCTGGGCCAGTGCAAAGGGAAGGCTAAAAAGCTCTTGCGCAGTCGGACCGCCGAAGGTATTGTTCCGCAGCACTGCGAAAGTAGCGAAGAATGTGGCGAATAGGATGAAATCGGTCATCAAATAAAGCCAGAAGCCAAAGATCGTATTCGAGGAAACATCGTGATGAGTGTCGGGATAATGTTCTGATGCTAGGGTCATATTCTTCTCGCTTCCGATTCAATATTTGCGATTTCTTTCGGCGAAAGAAACGTTTCTGTATGGCGATCCCAGAGGCGGATGAGGATACAGACGAGAATGCCGATTAAGGATGCGATTGCCAGCCAGAAAATGTACCAAACTACAGCAAATCCGAAGACAAAACCAAAGATGCCTGCATAAAGCCCCAGAGGGGTGTTCTTCGGCATATGGATGATTTCATACTCGGAATTGGCGCTTTTTAGAGCTTCTTTTGTATTCCAAAGAGGATCGCGGCTATGAACTTCAGGGATCTTAGCGAAATTATAAATGGGGGGTGGAGAAGGGATCGACCATTCCAGAGTCGCCCCATTCCAAGGATTGCCGGTCGTATCTCTATTTTCTTTGCGCTGTTTGAAGCTGACAAAAAGCTGCAATACCTGCAAACCTATCCCGACTGCGATGATCAAAGCTCCAAGCGCGGCGACCGCGAAAAGAGGCCACCATCCTGTAGACTCATAATGGTCCAAGCGCCTTGTCGCACCCATTAAACCGAGGATGTAGAGGGGAATAAAGGCTAACAAAAAGCCCAGAATCCAGCAGAAAACGGCATACTCTCCCAACTGTTCGTTCAGTTTAAATCCGAATATTTTGGGGAACCAATAATAGAGACCCACAAAAAAACCGAATACAACGCCACCGATGATCACTGAATGGAAATGAGCGATCAAGAATAAGCTATTGTGCACCTGGAAGTCCACCGGTGCTACGGCCATCAAGACGCCGTCCATGCCTCCGATCGTGAAAATCACAACAAAACCAATGAACCAAAGCATTGCCTGATTAAAAATGACCCTCCCTTTAAGCATTGTGAACAACCAATTGAAAATCTTTACGCCTGTAGGGATGGCGATGATCATCGTCATAAATCCAAAGAATGCATTCACATTGGCTCCTGCGCCCATTGTGAAGAAATGGTGTAGCCAGACAACAAAGGAAAGAAAGGCAATTGCGACAATCGCCCAAACCATGGAAACGTATCCGAAAAGGCGCTTTTGAGAGAAAACGGCTACCGCTTCCGAGTAAATCCCAAAAGCAGGAAGGACGAGGATATATACTTCCGGATGGCCCCATGCCCAGATCAAGTTGATATACATCATCGGACTGCCCCCGTTGCTCGAGGTGAAAAAATGCATGTCAAAGAGGCGATCCAAAGTGAGCATCCCGACAGTTGCGGTCAAAATTGGAAATGCAAATATGATGAGGACAAGCGTTACCAAAGCTGTCCATGTAAAAAGAGGCATTCTCATCAACGTCATGCCCGGACAACGCATTTTGAGGATTGTCACTAGAAAATTGATCCCTGTAAGCAAGGTCCCAACTCCCGAAATTTGCACGCTCCAGATCCAATAATCGACGCCTACTCCGGGGCTATATTCGAGATTTGAAAGCGGAGGATAGGCCACCCACCCAGTTCCTGAAAAATATCCGATATTGAGAGAGACGATGAGGAGCACAGCTCCTGCTGTGAAAAACCAAAAACTAAGGGCATTGACAAAGGGAAAGGCGACGTCGCGCGCGCCTATCTGCAAGGGGATGATGTAATTGAAAAATGCGGAGACAAGACCCATTGCCACAAAGAAGATCATCGTAACACCATGGGCTGTAAAGATCTGCTGATAATGATCCGAGGTCAAATAGCCGAATGAATCCCCTACGGACATTACCTGCTGCGCACGCATCATCAACGCATCGACAAAGCCTTTGAACAACATCGCACCAGAAACTACAAAATACATCACCGAGATCTTCTTGTGATCCACCGTTGTCAACCAATCGAACCAAAGCCATCTCCAACGCTTGTAATACGTCAAAAACCCGACGATGAATGCACCGGCGATCAAAATCGAAATGCCGACAGAAGTTTCAATCGCATCTCGCTTAAACGCCTCGAGAGTGAGTCTCCCAAATAAATCTTTTGCCTGCATCATCCCTTTCTTACTCCAACGACGGCTTCATGTACTGCATCATAATCCAATCGAAGAGATCTTCTTTTTCTAACTGATAGAAAGCGATTGGGTTATATTCACTTGGCTCTGCTAATTCACGATAAGACTCTCTATTCAGAGCTGCCCCCGACGAGCGGATAGAGTCGACCCACTCTTCGAAATCTTCCGATGAACTTGATTTAGCGGTGAATGCCATTCCTGAGAATCCCACGCCGCTAATGTTTGCAGAAGAGCCTCGAAACTCATCGACCACATCTGCGATTAGGTGAAGCTTCGATCTCATTCCCGACATCGCATAGATCTGGCCGCCTAACTGGGGGATCCAGAATGAGTTCATGGGCGCGTCCGCCGTAATTTCGAATGCAACAGGAGTATCTACGGGAAACTGGACGAAATTCACTGTAGCAATTTTTTCCTCTGGGTAGATGAAGAGCCATTTCCATTGCAAGGCGACCACTTGGATAGTGATCGGCTTTTTATCGGTTGCCAGCGGCCGGAATGGATCCAATTCATGACACGCTTTCCAGGTGATTGCTCCAAGAACAGCGATGATGAGGAAAGGAACTCCCCACCAGACACACTCTGCCCAAATGTTGTGATCGCATTCGGGATCGTATTTCGCTTTCTGATTTTCAGCTCTGTATTTCCAAGCAATACCAAATGTGAGGAGGAGCACCGGGACGACTACAATCAACATAAGAATGGTAGCGATGAGGAGCAAATCCCGCTGTTTTACCCCGATGACGCCTTTGGGGTTTAACACAGCGATATCGGTTGTAAAAACATACGCCAAAGCTGCGACTAAAACGGAACCGAAAATGAGCAGAAGAATTATGAATTTAGTAGATACTTTCATCGCGCCTGACAATGCCTTTAAAGACATCCGTTTACACAAACACGATTTACAGCGTCAAGAAAATATTTAATCGAGGGGGCCTTCCGCCAGGGCTAGCGCATTAAAAATTAGCGGCCAATAGGACCTTGTGTAGGTACCCGTTATCAAGAGCCGCCTTAAACTGCTTGGCTCTAATCCCCTTTTTACAGGATTTCTCACCTTTTAACATTTTTGCGGCCATTAAATTTACAGTCCGCAAATTCTCTGGAGCATATCCTTCTGTAATAGAACTCTGGTCTTCTCCAAACACCACATCTAACACCCAATGACATCTGTTTTCCACTCCCCAATGACCTCTGATTACTTTTGCAAGCCATTCGGCATTTGCTGACAGACTGCTTATGTAATACCTAATTTCCTGTTTCCTTTCGCCTTCTGACCAACGGACAGACTCCAACTTCACGATAGATCTCAGATCTCTCCACTCTTCCTTCTGTGGCAACCAGTCTATGTCCTCTGTCGCGTATACTTTTCTCAGCTCCATTCGCCCATGGCCTCGCTCCTCCTTTATACACTCATTCAACGGAGCATAATCACTGCCAACTTCTGCCGCTTGCCTAAAGTAGTTTTCTACTTCATCCCGGAGCTTCGGCTGATTCCCCTTTAGGGCTAAAACATAGTCGGCTTTTGCTTCTCGGATCTGGTGAGCGTTGACTTTCTGAGTGCCTGCTGCATCGATCGTAACAGTGCACCCTTCAGGAAGGGTTAGCCGCTTCAGCAACTCTGGTATGGCCCTAATCTCATTCGATTTAGATTCACTCCTCAGTTGGCCCAAAATCATTCGGTTTTCCTCACACCAAGCGGAAACAATGTGGATCGGGGTTTCTCCTTGTACAGTC
>CAZFWE010000101.1:0-6020 GCA_964522685.1 uncultured bacterium
CTGATTGCCGATTCAACCGCACCCCGCTTTTCCTATCTGGCCGACAGCGTCTCCCATACTTCGCGAATGATGAACTTGACCCGCTTCGTCAATCTTCAAAACACAGGACAACAGCTCATTGTCTTTCAAACCAATGAATCGAATTTAAAAGACGGAGAAAAATTCTTAACCGAGCTCAAAAATCGCAAGCTCGTTGACATAGGCGCATATATTCTTAAATCCGAGCCATATATTTATGAACAATGGCCTCCGAACTCATGCAACGCGTGCAAAGATTATCCATCCTATTTTGAAACTCTACAGACCTACGACTTCCGAAGTATGGTCAATTGTTTCAGCAGGTGGAAAGAAGTGCTCAAGCCATATACCGAGACGATCAGGCAGTAATACCACTCCCAGTAAATTTGGTATAAGTCTCTTTCTAAAGGATCTTTTCCTTTTAAAAAAAAGAATTTCCTTCTAAATGTGAATTTTAGAGGGTATCCCATGCAACCGCCTAAATGCACTCCCCTGTCTTCAGGAGATTTAAAAACAGCAATTGCTCTTGAAGCTCAAGAGCTTGAACGCACCTTTAAATGGCTGGAAGAGCATTTTCCTCCAAGCTTTTTGGAAGAACTCGATTTCAAGACGTTGATCTTGATCGCCCGAAACTTGATGAGTTTCCAGCTCCAAGACCGTTTTTCTCTAATCCACTTGAAGCACATGGCAATCGTGCTTTGCATGGACGGCCCTGAAGCTGACTTGAGAGTCCTCAAGAATTTCACACATTTTGCCATCCGATACTATCGAACATTTGTGTCCGATGAGCCTCCACCCGGAGAGAAAGTCGGAGTGCTCCAAATCGCAGTCCTCTATTTTCGAGATGAACCAAAAGAGAAGCACGACCGCCTTGAACCGGATCGAAGAGCAGAGCTAATCCGGCTGATCAAAGAGAGAAACCAAGAATTCCATGCGAATGACTTAGAATTACTTCTTAACGATCTCACCCCCCGGTTCGTCCGCTCTTTGAAAAACGGACGGCTGGCTCTGGCTCTAAATATGTTCTACCGCGCAAAAACGCGCGACGAATGTCAATACGAAGTGATGAAAAACAACGATTGGAAGGAAAAAAACTCCCCTTCTCTCCAGATCGTCTTTGCTTGGAAGGATGTCCCGAAATCTGGCTTCTTATATCGCTTATCGAAAATCATTCACAATCATAGACTTGTGCTTCGAAGAGTGGCAGCGACTTACGTAGAACCATACAATACGAATAGCATTGCGGTCTTGTCTCTCGGCCTCCACGGCCTTGGAGGCAAAGCGGCTTGGGAAGAGGCCGATATCGAAGATTTTTTGCGCGAAATGTGCCTGTTGAAATTCGAAAGCGAAGATGCGATTGCCGAAACATTCATCAAAGCAAATCTATTGACTGGAAATATCGCTCATTTAGTGCGCAATATCGGACATTTTGTCCACCAGACGCTTCTTTACGGAGACCCGAACCTCTTTTCCCATGAAAATGTCTTTGAAGGGCTTTGCCGTCACCCGGAATTAACCGTAGGGCTGACCAAGGCTTTTGAGGCGAAGTTTCATCCGCAGAAACACAATCTCAATGAGTATCAAAAGATCCAAAAGAACCTCCTCGATCTCATTGAAAAGCTCGACACAGGACAAGCCATTAATGATTTGCGTCGTAAAAATATCTTAAAACAGGCATTGAACTTCATTGACCACACGCTCAAAACCAACTTCTACCGAAACAATAAACCGAGTTTTTCTTTCCGCCTCGATCCCAAATACCTCGATCACGTCCCTTACGATCGGAAAGAGAAATTTCCAGAACTGCCTTACGGAATTTTTTTCATCCGCGGCCATCATTTTATAGGGTTCAACATCCGCTTCAAGGATCTCTCCCGCGGGGGTGTACGGACCGTTGTTCCCGAACGGTGGGAGAGCTATTTCCAAGAGCGGAATAATATTTTTTCCGAAGCCTACAACCTCGCCTATACGCAGCAGAAGAAGAACAAAGATATTCCGGAAGGAGGTGCGAAAACAGCGATTCTATTGGCTCCATTTGAAGTTTTCGCCCGCGAAGAAGCGATCTATTTGCGCGAGATGCAAATGGAGGGAATGGACCCTAAAATCCTCGAAGAAAATCTCAAAATCTACCGCCGCAACCATAAACTCGCCTACCTTTATGCTTCGCAGCGCTCTTTCATTGAGAGCTTCATGACGCTCATCAATTGTGACGAAAAGGGATTGCTCAAAGCGAAAAACGTCATTGATTACTGGAAGAGGTCCGAATATATCTATCTCGGCCCCGATGAAAACATGCTCAACGATATGATCTTATGGATCGCAGATTATGCCGTCCGTTGCGACTATAAACCAGGGCGCTCCTTCATGAGCAGTAAACCCGGAGCAGGGATCAACCATAAAGAATACGGCGTCACTTCATACGGTGTGAATGTCTATCTCCACCAAACGCTTCTCTTTTTAGGGATAGATCCGGAAAAGCAGCCCTTCACGATCAAGATTTCAGGCGGACCTGATGGCGATGTCGCTGGTAACGAGATTCACATCCTCGCATCCCGCTACGCTAAAACAGCCAAACTCCTGGCCTTGACTGACGTCTCGGGAACGATCTACGATCCTGAAGGGCTCGATTGGACTGAGATGGATATTCTCTTTAAAAGCGGAAAAGCAATCCGTTTTTATCCAGCCGAAAAGCTTCACGAAGGAGGCTTCCTTCTCGATCTTCAGACCAGGCGCGAAGAGAGTGCCTATGTCCAACAAACACTCTGCAACCGCAAAAAAGAAGGCCAGCTCATCAAAGAGTGGCTCTCCGGCAATGAGATGAATCAGCTTTTCCGCACGAACGTCCACCAAGTCAAGACGGATGTATTCATCCCGGGTGGAGGACGCCCCCGGACAATCAACGAAACGAACGTCTCAAGCTATCTCGACGAAACGGGCAAGCCCACCTCTAAGGCGATCATCGAAGGGGCGAACCTCTATCTCACGGCAGCCGCACGCCAAGCCTTGGAAAAGCTCGGCGTCATCATCATGAAAGACAGCTCCTGCAACAAAGGCGGAGTCATTTGCTCTTCTTTCGAAGTGCTCGCGAGCCTCTGCTTATCCGAAGAAGAATTCCTCAAAGAAAAAGCCGAATATGTCAAAGAAGTGCTCGAAGTGATCCGAAAAGCCGCCTTCAATGAAGCGAATCTAATCCTCGATACGCAAAAAAAGACAGGAGCTTTTTGTACCGATATTTCCGAAAAAGTTTCAGAGAAGATCAATCTTTATAAGTACCAGCTTTTAGATCATCTGGAGAAGATCAAGCTCAGCGATGATCTAAAAGATCCCCTGATCCAATGCCTCTTGCGATACTGCCCACAGCTCTTGCGGAAAAAATATGAGGACAGGATCTTAAAGATGCCCGATATCCACAAAAAAGCGGTGATTGCGGTCTTCCTAGCAGCCCGCCTCGTCTACGCGCGAGGGCTCGACTGGAGTCCCAGCGTCGCCGATGTCCTGGCTACTGTCGCCAAAGATCCCGAGATTTTGGAGAGTTAAAGAGGCATCTGACTGATAAAATCACTTCCAGCAGCATCCTGTATCTTTTTTGAAGAACGATATTCAAACGCTCTCTCCTGCTCGCTCTTATCAAGTACCAATACCAAAACGCCAATGGCTGCAACAAAAAGCGCAATCGCTGGGGCTACAAGCCCGGCCTGGATACACCCCCAACCCCAGCAGCAAGAAGGCCCAAGCAAAGAGCTCTGAGCGCATGGAGAGCAATCTTGGTCACTGTACAACCCTCCGCTGAAGCATTCGTTACTTCAGGCGAATGAGTAGTGTTTATTTGAGCTGTAGACTCAATGCGAACCATAAAAAATCTCCTTTTCTTGGGCAAAAAGTCTAACATTTCTAGTCCCTTTTTCCCAGACAAATATAGTTTTACCTAATTTCCTGATTACAAAACACTTATAAAAAAAATAAGCAATCCAGCTAAATGATTGCTAAAAACTCTTGCAGACGAAGCAGGGTCTTTGTTATAATCCAAGGTTAGAACTAGCAGATAACCATGAAGAGTGCTACTTACAAATCCTTACCAGCTAGAAAACTCCCCAAGACCGACCGGGAGCAAGCCGTTCTTTTGGGGGTCGTAGAATTATACCTAAAATCCAGCCGGCCCATCGGCTCCCAGACCCTTCAAGAAAATGGGTTTGAATCGCTCAGCACAGCTACGATCCGCAATTACTTCGGAAAGATGGAAGAACAGGGATACCTGAAGCAGCAGCACACCTCCGGTGGAAGGATTCCGACGGCGAAGGCGTTCCGCTTCTATGCCGACCATTTTCTCCATCAAGGCATCGTTGAAGATAGCCAAGAGGCAAACTTGCAAGAGGCGTTTTCAAAAGAAAGCAGAGAGATCGCCGCATTAATCGCAAGAACGGCTGAGACCTTAAGTGAAGAGAGCAAATGCGCGGTCTTCATTTCCACTCCCCGCTTCGACCAAGACTTCATCCAAGATGTGCACCTACTGATGCTCGAAAACGACAAAATTTTATCCGTGCTGATCACCGATTTTGGCCTCATCCGGACAGAGACAATCTACCTCGACCAACCTGTCAATGCAGCCTTCTTGCGCAGTGCAGAAGAGTATTTCCTCTGGCGGATGAACAAGGGAGAAAAAACCCTTTTCCAGAGCGAAGCAGAATCAAAGCTCGCCCAGCGGATTTACAACGAAGTGATGGTGCGCCACGTCGTCGGCTATGCGAACTTTCCCGCAGAGGACATTGTGCGGACGGGACTCTCTAAACTCCTCACATACCAGGAATTCAACGACGCTGCAGCGCTCGCTAGAAGCTTGAGCCTGCTCGAAGATCAAACGCAGATGCGCTCGCTTCTCCGCGAGTGCTGCAAACAAAACACCCTTATTTCTTGGATCGGCGATGAACTGTACCCCTACGTCCCCCCCGAATCGGAATGCTCTGTGATTTCGATCCCTTACAAAATCGGAGAATCCAATGCAGGAGCGGTGGCGATTTTAGGCCCCATGCGCCTCCCCTACCGAAACATCTTCGGCTTATCGCAATCTTTTAGTGAGCGATTGAGCCGCACGCTAACCCAAACCGTTTATACGTTTAAAATCGCGTTCCGCCAGCCTGAAAAACGCGATGAAAAAATCGAGGGAGGCGCAACATTTATGCAACTGGAACATAGAAGGAATCCATGAACGAAGAAGAAATCATCAATCCACCGGAAGCCGCAGAAACCCAGCAAGCGCAGCCGGAAGAAGAGAATTTTAAAGACAAGTATTTCCGGCTCCTCGCTGAAACAGAAAATATGCGTAAACGGATGCAGAGAGAAAAACAAGAGATGATCCGCTTTGGCATCGAGAATGCGATTGCCGAATTTTTGCCGACCATCGATAATCTCGAAAACGCGCTCCGTTTCGCAGATCAGACAACTGGGGAAGTGAAGAGCTGGGCAGTTGGATTCCAGATGATCCTTTCCCAGTTTAAAGAAGTTTTATACAGCCATGGCATTACCGCGTTCCATTCCGAAGGCAATACCTTCGATCCCGCCTGTCACGAAGCAGTGGAAATCTTGGAAACCGAAGCATACCCCGAAGGAATTGTCCTTCAAGAATTTACCAAGGGCTATAAGAGCCCATCCCGCATCATTCGTCCCGCACGAGTGAAAGTAGCTAAGCTGCCGACTGAAGAATCACAATCAGCCGAGCAAATAGCAACCCCGGAAGAAACCTTAGAATCAAACTAAATAGAGAGAAATATATGTCCCAAAAACGAAAAATCATCGGTATTGACCTCGGCACTACCAATTCGTGCGTAGCGATTATGGAAGGTGGCTCAACAGTGGTCATTACAAACGCGGAAGGCGCGAGAACAACCCCTTCAGTCATCGCCTATAAAGGCAACGAACGACTCGCTGGTATCCCTGCGAAACGTCAAGCCGTGACCAATCCAGATAAAACCCTTACTATCCTTAAGAATTGTATTTACCTGATTATG
>CAZFWE010000102.1:0-6010 GCA_964522685.1 uncultured bacterium
GCCATGCGATCGCAGCGAGACTCCTTAGGGTGGGGGGGGGCTACCCGTTGGAAGTCATTATCCACACCGATACAGGCACTGGACTGTCGAAAGGATGCGGTACAAATACCATGATAGCTCTTGCCGGCCCCCTGAGCGATATTATCTTCTCGGTATGGCTCATCCTAGGCTCTTTAGCGCTCCATAGTTACATAACTCTTCCTGTCTCGCTCTTTTTTACGGTAGGGGCGGTGTTTTGGATTGTCGGGGAATTGCTCTACGCCCTGGTCTCGTGCCTTAAAAACGACGCGGGCGATTTTGGCATAATTCGGCGAAACGGCCCCTTAGATCTTCTCGTCGCTACAGCGGCCATCGTCGGGGTCGTTGGTCTCGGCGTTATAGGTTCGCTCACCGTGATGGCCTGATAGAAAAACACACTGTCCAGATGTCAGTTGATGTCTGCTAAGGACTCTACTTTTTCTATTGGCTGTAAAGGAGGAAGGGGATCGGGGACCGGAAGATCTCTTTCCACAATGCCCATATCTAAAAGCATAAGAGTGATAAAATCAGATGTGATTTTTCCATCCACTTCTATTGGGTTATTGTAAAGGTTGCCAGTGGCTAATTCCTCTCTAAGGGCTTCTTTCTCCGATTCTTCTATCTGTTGTCTTGCAATCCAATTTTTCCAAAAATCGTAGAATTCGGGTTGTGGAAGTTTTGAAGTTCCTATCGAGTCGATTAGCGTTTGTGTCTGATCATCGATGCGATGATTAACCCAAAATTGCTCTTGGATGCTCTCTTGCAATGTATGAGAAATCATCCATTTGGTAAGAGGATCGATAACTGCTGTATCGTCATTGTCAGCGGCCGCTTTTCTTAGACCAAATTCATCGCCATAGAAATTTATAAAGGAGTTATAATTATGTACATCCTGCCAATCAATCACTTTTCCTATTTCGGAAATTGCGGGGTTGTTAGTGAAGGTTTTAAAATAAAACTGCTGCATCCAGAGATTTCTCTCATCTTGCAAGCAATAAAGGACCTTGTCTGTAAAGGGGATCTCGGGATTTTCACCGATTGTTTGCGCGTAAACGCTTTCAGCAACCTCAAATTTTCCAGGCCCACAATATCCGCCTCCTTCTACCGCAAGGCGGAAAATAATATCTGTTCGGATTGTTTCATCCTCTTGATCTTCGACCTGTTTTGCAATGATTTTAAGATAATTATGAAGCTTTTCATAGTCAGCAGGTTCTCCCTCGAGAATACGACGTTCTTTAACCGCAGTGATAAAGGTTTGAAGGGAATGTTTTGTGATATCAATGATTTCTTGATCCGTTTTCAGATCAGGATTTCTATGTCGTTCAATAAAACGGGCATCGTGCCTTAATTTTTTACGCAAAATAGGGAGATGCTGGGCCCAATTAATCTGGTCGAATTTTTCAATGAAGCATTGGATGTCAATATCGGGAACTGGTGGAAAAGGATTGTAATAGATAAATTCTCGGTTCATTTTAACGTGGAGGTTCCTATTGAAAAAATCAATCACGTCCTCTGGGGTGAGGTTTTGTTGAATAACGAAATCTCCATAAGAAGAGTTCTTTCGAGGAAGACATGCATTTGCACACCATAAGAAAATATTAAGAGCTGCGAATACTCGGTCAAATATCCCTCCGGAAACGAACCCTGTTATAATGAGTAATGGCTGGCTGTACCGATGTAAAAATTGTCTGAATGTGACAGGCAGCCATCCATTTCGGTCCATAAACCCAATTCCTAAAATCAAAAGGGAAGAAATCGCAAAAAAAGGTTGGCCAAAAAATAGAAGAGCAACAGAAGATACCACGGCAGCTATTTGATAAAGATTGCTGAGGTGGCTTTGAAAAAATGTTAAGACGGGTTGAATCGCTTCTGGCACAAGGGTTGTGTTTTTTAAAACGGTCAAAAGGACGGGTGTTAAATAAATAATAGATTTTTCAGCCCAAGAAAAGCGAGGAAGGCCTGCTGCCTCGAATGCTTTATCGGCAAAATCCGATATTTTAGATCCCTGCCATATCTGGAGTGCTGTTGTAAGATAGTCGTTTCCCCCTGCCCTAACTGAATCTTCCCATCGTTTAGATTCTATGGATACGAGACTGTATTCAATGCCCTGAACAATCGGAAAAGCAGAACTAATAGCCATTTTTACCCTCTTTAATGCCTGTTTGGGCTAAGAGTGTATAGAGGCGATCTATTTTCCCCAACGAAATTCCCTAAAACCGTATTTTTTAATAAAAAATTAATTACATTGTGATCATTTGTCTAGAAATAGACGCCGATCATCCCTTGCACTGCATTGGAAAAATAGCCATTGCCAATTTCTCCATCATAGCTAAGAGAGTAAAACGGTGCGATCTCTCGATCGCCGCCTTGTTTGATAAAGATTTGCAAGCCGCCGCGGAAGAGATTGGTGATGGTTGTGTAGGAATTGAGTGAAAAGCTGCCGGGCACTCCGACAAGAGCGGCTTGGATGTTGCCGACGCCGAATGGCACTACATTGACATAGGCGAAAGTCTCTTTCAATATGCACACTCCCCAACTGCGTGTCCGGCTCTGATAAAAATGAGCGCCAATTTCTGTTTTCAGCTCTGAAAAATGGCGGGAGGCAAGGTTCATGTTGTAAGGGGAACTTCTTTCTTCAAAGCTATTTTCAAATTGGAAGATATAGTCTACATACACGTACGGTTCGAGCACTCCCCAGTTGAAAAGAAGATCGTAGCCGCTTGCAAAATGGGATGTTCCCTGCCAGCCGTGGTGATTGCTGAAGGCGGTAGAAGTCAATGAGGGAGTGAAAATATTTCGTTTGGAATCGATCGTGAGATAGGCGGCGAATGCTCCGAGATCAAAATACCAATTTTCCCAATAAATAGATCCATAGCTGAACGCTGTAAAGTCGTTTAGAGAGGCTCGGCCTGCATCGTGCTCCTGATTCACTCTCGTGTTTGCATAGCCAGCGCCAAACCCAATGAGGCCATTTTGGAAAAATCGTTCAAACCCAAAAAGAGCTCCGTATGAGTTGGTGTTGAAGGCGGGGTTTTGACTGTTTTTTGCCCCATGGATGAAGTCTCCAAAACCGTCCGCCCAAAAATCCCAATTCTTATTCCCTTTTGCGGCGACGGAGGCACTGCCGTGAGGCGCTATGTCATCGGGTTTTGCCATAGTCAAGAGTTCATCTTGGTCAACCCAGGCGACTTCGGGTGGTGCAGATCTCTGAGAGTGTCGAAAATGATTGATCATGACGCGGCTATTGAGTGCATTGACAAATTCAATTCCCGTTTCTAGCCCAGAAAGACTTAAGCTTGCAAAACGAGCTGGAGAAAGACTTTCTAGTGCAGCGAGATATGCAGGGCAATCGGTAAGGCTTGGTTCAAGATCAAACGCGATGTTTTGGACGATTTCATTTTCTATATTTTCGTTGAGATACGTGAGAAGAGATAAGGCATTTCCCGTGATGGAGCAATTGGTTGTCGGCAATCCGAATCCAACTGCGATCTGGACGGTGTTCCTGTTGTAGATGATCTGGGGATTGATAAAGAGGGGAGAGAAAATCGCAGATTGAAACTCACCGATGGTGCCGCCTGTGGCCGTAACGATGGTATATTCGTTCAAGAGGGGAGAATAGTGACCTCTTAAAGGAATTACTCTGAGTATGCTGTCTGTCAATATTGCTGTCCCAGGGGATCCGCTGACCTGAACGAGATCTGTCTCTGTCGGAGTGACCTGGATCAAGAGAGTACTATCCGGCATTTGCGTGTAAGAGCCGATAATGCTGTGGGTGACTGGATCTCCAGCTTTATGCAATCCTCCATTCAAGATGGTCACATGGCCAAGAATAGGTCCTGTTCCTCCCAAAGAAGCCCCGGAATAGACGTTCACCCGATTGCTTGTAAATGGTCCATTGACGACAAGACGTCCTCCAAAAATGTCTGTCGGCCCTGTATATGTATTAGAGCCTGTCAGTGTAAAAGAACCAATTCCGGTTTTTTTCACCCCACCAGAGCCTGAGATGGTACCGGCAAAAGTAGTCTCCGAGAGATCTCCCGTAACCGTCAAGGTCCCACTTCCCAGAGTAACACTGGCTAGAGAACTCGATGAGGCGAGAGAAACAATGCTCTGAGAATATCCATCTAAGGCTAAGATCCCTTCATTGTTGATGACTACTTCAGAACCGGGAGAGAATGTGTTGTTGTTACCCGCCTCTAAAGTTCCTTTATTGATGATCGTTTCTCCTACATAGCTGTTCTCTCCACGGAGCGTGAAGGTCGTTGTTTCGTTCATTCTCAACCCGCCAAAGCCAATGATCGCTCCATCAAAGGTCGTGGGAACTCTTCCGGTCAGTGTTAATGTGCCTCCTTCTAGAATCACTGAACTCAAGGGGCTAGAGGAAGAGAGTGTAGAAATCTCTTGCGAAAAGTTGTTTAGATCTAATGCTCCATTATGAAGTAAAGTCACTGAAGAAAAAGGGGAGAAAGCATTGTCTGCACCTGCTTTTAAGGTAGCTCCATCGACGATGGTTGACCCGAGGTAAGTATTCAGTCGAGAACCCGCTACTGTAAAAATAGCCGCCCCTCGAATCGTCAGCCCCCCTGTGCCAGAGATTCCTCCAGCATACGTTGAGGAGGGGCCTTCTGCGAGAGTCAGCGTACCACTTCTAAGTATTACCTGAGTCGATCCACTCGATGAAGAAAGAGAGGAAATGATCTGAGAATAATCATTTAGATCCAAAATACCATTCTGATCGAGGATTATAGAGGAATGAATAGAAAAAGCATTCATGGCGCCCGCTTGTAGCGTGCCTCCTAGGATGTTCGTAGGACCTGAATAGGTGTTCGAAATCCCCCCCAAAGTAAAGATCGTTGTTGAAGTTTGAGCCACTGTCAATCCTCCAGAGCCTGTGAGGCTTCCATCATACCTCGTAGAGTCGGCTCCACTGAGAATTAATGTTCCGCTTCCAAGCATCACCCTAGCTGTTGAACTTGTCGACGAGAGGGTGGGGATGTTGAGAGAGAAGTTATTCACGTCTAAAATCGCTGAATTGTTGATTTGGACAGGGGAAAAAGAAGAAAAAGCATTGGTTGCACCCGCTTGTAAGCGGCCGCTATTTAGGATTGTAGCGCCTGAATAGTTATTGCGTTCAGAGCCGCTTAAGGTAAAGATCGATCCGGGGGTTTCTGATAGAATTATGCCCCCTGTACCAGTGATTGCTCCAGCATATGTCGTCGAAGAGTTGCCTATAAGAGTCAATGTAGCGCTTCCCAGTCTAACTGTAGAAGAAGAACTCGTCGAAGAGAGGGTGGGAATGCTCTCCGAAAAATCATTCAGATCTAAAGTAGCTGACATTTCAATCTGAACTGCAGACGAGGAGGAGAACACATTTGGAGCGCCTGCTTGCAGGTGGCCACTATTGAGAATCGTCGGGCCTGAATAAGTATTGAGCCCCTCACCGCTCAATGTGAAGATCGACCCAGACGTCTCATTGAGAATCAGTCCTCCGGCGCCAGTGATTGCTCCGGCATAAACGGAAGAAGCAGCGCCACTCAGAGTCAATGTGCCCAGTCCCAACGTGACTAAAGCGGTTGGACTTGCCGAAGAGAGCGTTGCGATGGTTTCGTCAAAGCCATTGATATCCAAAGTCGCTGAACCGTTGATCATTACCGCAGATCGTGGGGAGAAAGCGTTGTCAGCACCTGCTTGCAAGGTGCCACTATTGAGGATTGTCATCCCTGAATAAGCAGTGCGTCCAGCCCCTTGTAAAGTAAATACTGTCCCCTCTGTCTCTGAGAGAGTTATCCCTCCGGAACCAGTAATAGCTCCTGCGTAAATGGAAGAAACGTTCCCCGTAAGGGTGAGTAGGCCGCTTCCTAGGAGCACGGTTGCGTTAGAACTGATCGAAGAAAGCGTTGGGATCTGCACTGGAAAATTGTTCAAATCTAAAGTAGCTTTATGATTGATTTGAACTGCAGATGATAAAGAGAGGGCGTTGCTAGCACCCGCT